>JAWLGG010000129.1:0-7308 GCA_041685155.1 Chromatocurvus sp. | reverse complement strand
ACCATTCAGACAGCGCTCGCTACCCGCTATCGCGCTTCTGGTGGGGCTGGTAGCGTCGCTTCTGGCGCTGGCGCCGGCCGCGGAACTCCCACCGCCGCCTGAGGAGGGGCATCGCCCCCTGCGCGACAACCCGGTCGTAACCGAGCCGGATGCAAAGCCGCTGAAATCGTTTGGGGGGTATGCAGACGCCCCCGAATTCTCCGTGGTGTCGCGGCGCGAGGCACTCGGTCACTTCCCCTGCGCCGACTGCCACGCCCACATGCCGGCCAACGCCGAGCGGCGCGAGCTGGGTGCACCGCACCCGGGCGTTCTCGATCACGGTGACGGGCGTTTCTGGTGTCTCGACTGTCATGATGCGGAGAACCGCAATGAGCTGAGCACTATGTCCGGCGAGAAGGTCGACTTCGACAGCGCCGATCAGGTCTGTAGCCAGTGCCACTCCGCCGTGCACCGGGACTGGACCTTTGGCGTGCACGGCAAGCGGGTGAAAGAGTGGCAGGGTGAGCGCACGTCGTACAGCTGCGCCCACTGCCACAATCCGCACGATCCCGCGGTCCGCCCACGGGCGCCGGAAGGGCCGCCGGGGGTGCGCGCGGGTCTGGAACCCATGCCCGACAAGGGCGCGAAACACCCGCAAATCTATTCCTGGCAACCGGCCGAGAAGGAGGGCGAGCATGAGCAGTCAGAGGACTGAGACCATAGACCAGGGTCGCCGGCGTTTCCTCGGCGCCGCCGCCGGTGCCGGTGCAGCGGTGGCTGGGAGCGCCGCCGCGCCTGCCTGGGGTGGCAGTACGCTGATGGATACCATGGGCAGCTTTTTCCAGGATCACTACCAGCGCATGAGCGACGAGGAGATCGCCGACGCCATCGGTCGTATCGAGCGTCGGGCGAAGCGTCGCTATGGCGTGGATATCATCTGTCGGGATCAGCCGCCCCAGGAGGATGTCGTTTTTGGCTATGCACTGAATATCAGCAAGTGCCAGGGCTACCGTGACTGCGTTTCAGCCTGCGTGCGTGAAAACAACCAGGACCGGGGTTCGCAGATGGAGTATATCCGCGTTCTGGAGATGGACGAGGGCAGTCGCGACCTGGAGCATTCGGAACACTATTACGATCCTGCCACGGTGCCGGTGGAGGGGAAATACTATCTTCCGGTACAGTGCATGCAGTGTGACAACCCGCCCTGCGTCAAGGCCTGCCCGGTCGAGGCGACATGGATGGAGCCAGACGGCATCGTGGTCGTGGACTACGACTGGTGTATAGGCTGCCGCTACTGCATGACGGCCTGCCCGTACATGGCGCGGCACTTCAACTGGCGGGAGCCGCAGATTCCGGCGGAGGAGATCAACCCGGATACCAATTATCTCGGCAACCGGCCGCGCCCGAAGGGCGTGGTGGAGAAATGCCATTTCTGCACCCAGCGTACCCGCGAGGGACGTCAGCCGGCCTGCCAGGAGGCCTGCCCGACAGGGGCGCGCATCTTCGGCAACCTTCTGGATCCGGCAAGTGAAATTCGCTACGTGCTGGCGAACAAGTCGGTCTTCCGGCTCAAGGAAGAACTCGGCACGGAACCGAAGTTCTGGTATTTCACGGACTGAGGACAATGTCATGCTGCTGAACTTCATTCGCGACGGCGCCGGCGCCATGTTCCGCGGCGGTCGCGGCTACTGGCTCTGGCTCGGTACGCTCAGCCTGCTGGTCCTTGTGGGTGTCGGCGCCTACAGCGTGCAGTTGCGCGAAGGCCTGATTGTCACGGGGATGAGCGACCAGGTGTCCTGGGGGTTCTATATCTCGAACTTCGCGTTCCTCGTGGGGATAGCCGCGGCGGCGGTATTGCTGGTGATTCCCGCCTACGTGTTCCACCGCAAGGATATCAAGTCTGTTGTGCTCATCGGCGAGGGGCTCGCGGTGGCCGCGGTGTTGTCCGCCATGCTGTTCGTGATAGTCGACATCGGCCGACCCGATCGCCTGCTGCATATGCTGCCGCTTATCGGTCGCTTCAACTTCCCCCAGTCCATGCTCGCCTGGGACGTGGTCGTCCTCTCCGGCTACCTGCTGTTGAACCTGGCCATTCCCTTCTACGTGCACTACTGCCATTACCGGCACCGCGAGCCGAATTTTGCGGCGTATTTTCCCTTCGTGGTCCTCGCCATGTTCTGGGCCATCTCCATTCATACCGTGACCGCCTTCCTGTTCTCCTCCAACACAGGGCGGCCCTTCTGGCACGTGGCGTTGCTCGGGCCAAGGTTTATCGCCACGGCGTTTGTCTCCGGTCCGGCGCTGATTATCATCCTGCTGCAGGTGATCGACCGCTTCACGCGCTACCCGATTGCGCGCAGCGTGATCGACACACTGGCGTTGATCATGACGGTGGCCCTGCAGATCAGCCTGTTCTTCGTCGGCGTGGAACTGTTCACGGATTTCTATAACGAGACCGCCCATGCGGCCTCGGTCCGCTACCTTTACTTCGGGCTGGACGGGCTTGCGAGCCTCGCGCCCTGGGTGTGGACGGCGCTCCTCATGAATGTGGTTGCGGTTGTTATCCTGACCATCAATCCCTTGCGGCGCCAGCGCCGGCTGCTGAACATGGCCTGTCTGCTGGCGTTTGCCGGCATCTGGATCGAGAAAGGCATGGGTTTTGTGGTGCCGGGCTTCATCCCCACCCCCCTCGGCGAGGTGTTCGAATACACGCCAGGCGCTGTGGAGCTGATGGTGTCCGCGGGCATCTGGGCCTTCGGCGCGCTGGTCTTCACGCTGCTGGCCAGGGCGAGCATCGCTATCAGCCTCGGCGACGTCAGCGCGGAGCGCTCTGACGCATCCGCGCGCGGGGTGGCAGAGGCTACCGGCTGAGTATCCACTCGAGGACGGCGGAGAGCTCGTCGTCCGTCAGTTGCTCCGGGGTGACAGGTTGCATGGGTGGCTTGCCCCATATGCCCTGGCTGCCTGCCCGCATGCGTTCGTGCAGCGTTGCAAGGACATTCTCCTCATCGCTGTAGCGGTCGGCGATGGCTTGCCAGGACGGCCCCATCATGGCTTTTTCGGCTTGATGGCAGGCGCCACAGCCCGCGCTGGCGGCGAGCGCAGCGGGGTCATCCTGCGCGGTGGCGGCGACAGCGAACAGTGAAATTGCAGCTGCATAGCGGTACAAGTGCATAATGCGTTCTCCCTGAGTCTGTTTATGGTCAGAGCGTACAACAATTGTCCCTCCCCGAATCAAGTGAATGAAGGGAAGGGAGCGTCCAGCTTACCGCTGGGCGCCGCCGGCGGCTTGACTGCGATCAAGGAAATGTCGGAGCTGATCGCGCATACTGCGTTTTTCTGACAGATGCGGAGTTGCAGACAATGTTTAATGCCAGCAGCCCTTGGCGGGTCTGACCATGGGCCGACCACACACAGAATTCATTCAGGCCCAGTGTCTCGACTGGGTGGCGGAGGCGGGTATCGACCGGGCCTGGCGCAAGGTGCTGAGTCGCGACGATGAGACCGGCGCCATGACCCTGCTACAGCGCCTGGAATCGGATTTTCACTTTGCCAACGCCAGGCCCATCGCCGCTGGCGAGGAATTCTATGTCCTTGCCGGCAGTTACTATCTCAACGGGTACGAGTATTCGGCCGGGTGTTATGGCTTCTATCCCGCCGGGCACGAACGCCGGGAGTGCTACTCGCCACGCGGCGCCGTTCTGTTGCGACTGTTCGATGCCGACCCGATCAATGCGGAGGATGACCCGGAAACCGGGGCGCGAGCCCTGAACCGGCCGGCGATTCCCTTTGTCGATGCCTACCGCATGGTCTGGGATCGCAGTACGCTGGATCACCGACTCACGCATCTGCTCCCGGCGCGGAAGATCCTGCGCATTGATCCCGTCAACGGCCAGAAGACCTTTCTGTTCATGACCGCGCCCCAGACCCATCCCACCAACTGGGCCGGCCCGCAGGAGTCGCATCCCACACCGGAGGAGGCGTTCCTGATAGCGGGTGACCTGACAGGACCCCAGGGTACGATGCAGGCGGGTGCCTACTTCTGGCGACCGCCGCACATCCCCCATGGTCCCTATGGCTCGCGCGCCGGGTCCCTCTCGCTGATACGGTTTGTCGGCGGTGCTCACGAGAATGTCTGGACGGACGATGTCGAGTCGTTCACCTATGCGTCGCCCTACAGGCCCGTATTGCCCGAGTCGATGCGTCAGCTGGCTTCAGCACTGCCCATGCAGGAGTCCTGGTAGCCCGGGCTTCTCGCGGGCCAGGCGGCGCGCTGCTGGCCGGTCGAATTCAGGGGGTCATGGCTCCCCGGCAACGCACGCCTTATACTCGTCTTCTTTTGTCACCAGACAGGGAATACGATGATGACATTGTGGAGGTTTCTGGGCTGTATTGTGGTGGTCTTTGCGGTTAGCGCTGCCGAGGCCGCCGGCGACACTCTCGATTCGGCCCAATCTGCAGAAGCGGCGGCGCTCTATCAGCAGTACTGCGCCCTGTGCCACGGCGACGATCGCGCTGGCTACCAGGCGGATCACGCCCCGTCCCTGAAATCACGGTCGCTGCTCGCCACCGGTTACCCGCGCTTCATGTACACCACCGTCGCCTATGGGCGGGCAAATACGGCAATGGAAGGCTACAGCACGGAAATGGGTGGCCCGCTGGATCGCGATCAGATACGCCTGCTGCTGCGCTGGCTTGTCGAGCTGGAAGATGTCGAACCCGTTGCGCTGGACCATGATGCCGTCGTGACGGGCGATGCGCGGCGCGGCGAGACGCTGTACGCGAAACACTGTGCCAGTTGCCACGGAGCCGATGGCCAGGGAATCACGGCGCCGTCGCTGGGTGACCCCGCGCTGCTGGCCAATGCACCGGATGCCTTTCTCAAGTATGCAATCGTGAACGGGCGCGAAGGCACGCCCATGGTGTCCTTCGCCGATCAGTTGCCGGAGGAGGACATCAATGCACTTGTCGCATTCCTGCGCAGTCAGGCCTCTGGCTGGAAGCCGGAGCCGCCGGAACTGGTAGAGCCGCCGGCTCCCGCGGACTACGTACTCAACCCCGACGGCGAGGCCCCAGAATTCACCCTGCGTGCCGGGCGCTACGTTCCGGCTGCGGAGGTGGTGCAGGCGCTCAAGGAGAAGAAGCGGTTCATTCTTCTGGATACGAGGCCGGCCTCGGCCTGGCAGCGCAGCCATATCCCGGGGGCCGTTCCCATGCCCTATTACCGGGAAGGCGACCGGGCGGGCGAGAACCTGCCCAACGACGGGACCTGGATCGTCGCTTACTGTGCCTGTCCCCACGCGGCGTCGGACTATGTGGTGAATAACCTGCGCAAGCTGGGCTACCGCAATACCGCCGTGATCGACGAGGGCATACTGGTGTGGACCGCCATGGGCCTGCCGGTAACGGCCGGGACGATACGCTGACCTGACGGAGCGAAAGGCATGTCGGATGGGGCCGATCTCGATAGGGACGAGGAAGAGCAGGTAGACGAGTACGAAAACGTCCCCTCTTCCATTATCTTCGAGGCCATCCGCCGTGAGGGAGAGCATGAACTCGCCCGCGGCGTCAGTGCACTGTGGTGGTCCGGCGTCGCTGCCGGGCTCGCCATCAGCATGTCGGTGCTGTGCATGGGTTTCTTCGAGTCCATCCTGCCCGATGAACGCTGGGCGGCAGGGGTATCCAACCTCGGCTATACGGTTGGATTCCTCATCGTGATCCTGGGCCGCATGCAGTTGTTCACCGAGAATACGATCACCCCGATCCTGCCGCTTTTCCTTGAGCCCAGCGGACACAATTTCTACAGGACGGCGAGACTGTGGAGCATTGTCTTCTGTGCGAATCTGGCTGGCTGCGCCGTCGCGGCGATGGTGCTGGTGTTTGGCCATATTCTTCCCGACGCGCAGTTCGAGGGCGTCCTCTCCGTGTCGCGCCACTATGCGCAGGCGACGGCGTTCCAGCATTTTGCATGGGGTATTCCCGCCGGCTTCATTATCGCTGCGCTCGTCTGGATCATGCCGCGGATGGAAAGCGCGGGTGAGGTACTGATGATCATGATCCTGACGTACGTGATCGGGCTCGGCGGCATGTCCCACGTCGTGGCGGGCTCGACCGAGCTGTTTATTCTTGTCGCGCTTGGAGAGCTGGCGCTGAGCGCCGCGCTGACCGAGGGTGTGCTTCCGGCGTTTCTGGGAAATGTTCTCGGTGGTACGGGAATCTTCGCGGCGCTTGCCTACGCCCAGGTCCGCGAGGAGATCTGATGGGGTCGTCATGCATCACCGGATTGCGCGTGTGCGACCTCCGGGGTCGCGGGCGCCTGAGCCGCTGCGACCCGGAGTCTTACCGAACTTTCTGCTTGGCCCCTTAGCGTGACCCCGACCACGTCCACCGACAAGACCCGATTCTTCCGCGCCCTGCGCCCGTTTTCCCTGGTGGTCGCCGTCGCCACCTGCGGCCTGGGCGTCATGCTTGCCCTGCGCGATGGCGCGGGCAACGTCGGGCTGGCCCTGGCGGTGGTGGCTGCCGGTGTGCTGCTGCAGGCCGCAGTCAATCTCGTGAACGATCACGCGGATCTGCACAGTCCGCTTTTCGACGCCCGCCAGCGGGCAGCGATCCGTCGCAATGCGCGCCTGGGTACAGTGGCCTTCGTGCTGGCCGGCCTCTTCGGACTCTACCTGGTGTGGCTGCGCGGCTGGCCTATGCTGGCGCTTGAACTGGTGGGCATGGCTGGAGCACTTGGCTACACCGGCCATCCGGTTAACTACAAGGAACGGGGGCTGGGCGTGCCGCTGGTGTTCCTGCTCATGGGCGTGCTCCTCGTGGGCGGTGCCTATTACGCCGTCGCCGGTAGCTATCGCCCCGGGGTGTTCTGGCTGTCGCTGCCCTTCAGCCTGTTTGCCTCACTGCTGTTGCTCAGCAATGAGCTGCGCGATTACGAGGCGGATGTCGCGGAGGGGCTGCGCACGCTGACGGTGCGTGTTGGCTATATGCGAGCCGTGCGTCTCTACCAGGGCCTCATTATTCTGCTGGCACTGGTCACTGTGGCGCTGGGCGCAGCGGGCCTGCTCGCCCATGCCGCTATCCCACTGTTGTCACTGCTGCTTTTGCGGCGTCCGCTGCAGCTCCTTGACCGGTCGCCCGCAGAGCGCGCTGCCCTCGCACCGGCAACAGGCCAGGGGTTTTTCGCCTATGGACTGTGCCTGCTGCTGACCGTCTGGTGGGCCGCGTGAATCAGGATGTTGTGCTCGCTATTGCCCTGCCGGTGACGCTGTTCATCATGATGTTCAGCATGGGCGCCAATCTGGGTCCGCGGGATTTCCGTACACTGCT
>JAWLGG010000128.1:0-7357 GCA_041685155.1 Chromatocurvus sp. | reverse complement strand
TTCCTGCAGCAGTACCTGCCGGCGCAGCCCGGCCGCATTGTCAGCGCCGACGGCGATGACCTTGGCGCACACCAGGGGCTGATGTACCACACCATCGGTCAGCGCCAGGGCCTGGGTATCGGCGGACGCGCCGACGCCGGCGAGGCCCCCTGGTACGTGGCGGACAAGTGTCTCGAACGCAACCAGCTGATCGTGGTCCAGGGCAATGACCACCCCGCGCTCTTCCGGCAGTCGCTGTCGACCGGCCGCCCCCTGTGGATTGCCGGCAGTGCACCGGACCTGCCGCTGGCCTGTCACGCCAAGATCCGCTACAGGCAGGCCGACCAGCCGTGCACAGTGACGGCCGACGGTGACGGACTCAGGGTGGATTTCGCCAGTTCCCAGCGCGCGGTCACCCCGGGCCAGTCCATCGTCTTCTATCGCGGCGACGAGTGTCTCGGTGGCGCCGTTATCGAATTCGCCCATGACTAGCCTGCATGGCTCACCGGTGCAGCAACAGGCACTGGCGCTGGCCGGCGTTGCCCAGTCCGCGCGCCTGGTCGACCAGCTGTCGCGCACCGGGAGCTATCCCGCCCGGTTCCTGCAGGCATCCATCCACAGCCTGTTCAGCTTTGACGCCGAGGACGCTGCGGCGGTATTCGACGGCGTGGCCGGCGTCAAGCTGGGTCTCGACTCCCTGTCGATGATTCTTGCCAACCGTCAGGCCGCGGAGTGTCGCGACGTGACCCGCTACCTGTTCGCGCTGCTGCATCTCGAGCGCCGCTTCGCCGCCGACCCGGAGATGATGGCCGTGGTCCACTCCCGGCTCCAGCACGCGAGTTTCAAGGCGGAGCACTTCAGTGACAATGTCGGCGAGGTCTGCCACAGCATCGCCGGTATCTACGGTGACACGCTGAGCCAGCTGCGCTTTCGCATCAAGGTCACGGGCAGCGCACAGCACCTGCAGGATCGCCAGACCGCGGACAAGGTGCGCGCGCTGCTGCTGGCGGGCATCCGCTCGGCCTTCCTCTGGCGCCAGCTCGGCGGGCGCCGCTGGAAGCTGGTTCTGCAGCGACGGCGCCTGCTCGCCGCCAGTCGGGAGCTGTCCCGGGGACTGGGCGTGGTGTAAAATCCCGCTTTTTCCGGAGGCGCTGATGGACCTTTCCACACTCACCGCGGTGAGCCCGATCGACGGGCGCTACGCCGGCAAAAGCCAGGCGCTGCGCGGCATCTTCAGTGAGTACGGTCTGATCCGACGGCGCGTCGAGGTGGAGGTGCGCTGGCTGCAGCACCTCGCGGCGCATCCGGGTATTCCCGAAGTCCCGAGGCTGTCGGATGACGCGACAGCGCTGCTCGATGCGATCATCAGCGGCTTCGACAGCGAGCAGGCCGCCCGCATCAAGGGTATCGAGGGAACCACCAACCACGACGTCAAGGCCGTGGAGTACTTCATCAAGGAGCGCATAGAGCCCCATCCCGAACTCGCCGCCGTCAGCGAGTTCGTGCATTTTGCATGCACTTCCGAGGACATCAACAACCTGTCCCACGCGCTGATGCTGCGCGACGGCATGCGCACCGCTGTGCGTCCGGCCCTGGACGCCATACGCGGCGCCCTGCGCGATCTCGCCTCCGCCTTCTCCGCACAGCCCATGCTGTCCCGCACCCACGGGCAGACGGCGAGTCCGACCACGGTAGGCAAGGAGATCGCCAATGTCGTCGCGCGACTCGACCGGCAGCTGGCTGCTCTGGACACGCAGGCTTATCTCGGCAAGATCAACGGGGCGGTCGGCAACTACAATGCACACATGGCGGCCTACCCGGGTGTCGACTGGCCCGGCACTGCGCGTGCCTTCGTGGAATCTCTGGGCCTGGACTTCAATCCCTGGACCACGCAGATAGAGCCGCACGACTATATGGCGGAGCTGTTCCACGGCGTGTCCCGGCTGAACACCATTCTCATCGACCTCAATCGGGATATCTGGGGCTATATCTCACTCGGGTATTTCCGCCAGAGAACTGTCGAGGGTGAAGTCGGCTCGTCGACCATGCCGCACAAGGTCAATCCCATTGACTTCGAGAACGCCGAGGGCAATCTCGGCCTGGCCAATGCCGTCTTTGGCCACCTTGCGGGCAAGCTGCCGATCAGCCGCTGGCAGCGCGACCTGACCGACTCCACTGTCCTGCGCAACATGGGCGTCGGCTTCGGCTACAGCCTGATTGCGTACGCGTCGCTGCAGAAGGGTCTGGGCAAACTGGAGCTGAATGCGACGCGGCTCGACGAGGACCTGGACGCCAGCTGGGAGGTGCTTGCGGAAGCGGTACAGACGGTGATGCGCCGGCACGGTATCGAAAAACCCTACGAAAAGCTCAAGGCGCTGACCCGCGGGCAGGCCATCACCCGCGACAGCCTGAGGGTCTTCATCGAAGGGCTCGACAGCCTCCCCGGGCCGGTGCGCGACGAGCTGCTGGAACTGACCCCGGCGACCTACACGGGTAACGCGCGGGCCCAGGCCGAAGCGCTGGACTGACAGCGCCGTGTCTGCCGCCAGCCCCATTCTCCGCCCTGCCGACTGGCAGCGCGACCGCGATACCCTGAAGACGCTGCGGGAACGCGTTTTCGTTATCGAGCAGGGAGTACCGCCGGCAATCGAGTGGGACGGCAGGGACGACGCGGCGGAGCACGTTATCGCCGAGCAGGACGGCGAGGCCATCGCCTGCGGGCGCCTCATGCCGGACGGCAAGATCGGTCGCATGGCCGTGCTGCCGCAGGCCCGGGGTACGGGCGTGGGCGCGCGCGTCGTGACCGCGCTGGTCGACCTCGCAATGCGCCGGGGTCTGCGCAGCGTCTATCTGCACGCCCAGTCCCACGCCGCGGGATTCTACACGCGACAGGGCTTTGCCACGGAGGGCGACACCTTTGTGGAGGCGGGCATCGACCATGTCGCCATGCGCCGGGACCTGGACTACACGACCTGCCGCGTGGATGTCGTGCCGGTCGCCTACCCCAGGCCATTCGCCGACCTCGTCCTCGCCCTGGCGGGCTCGGCACGACGCCACGTGGACATCCTCAGCCCCGCGCTGGATTCGCAGATCTTCGACAGCGCCGACCTGGTCAGCGCCATCAGCGCCCTGGCGCGACGCAGTCGCGACGCCCGCGTGAGAATCCTGGTCAGCGACGCCGAGGCGGTGACCTCGCGCGGCCACCGCCTGCTGAACCTGGCGCGACGCCTGCCGAGCAGTGTCCACCTGCGACAGCTGCGGGAGCATCCCGACTGGCGCGGACACAGCTGCGTGATCCGCGACCGCGACGGCGTGCTGTTCGTGACCGCGGAGGATCAGGACAACGGCTACTTCCGCGCCGGGGACCGCCCCGCCGGCAGCAGGGAGAGCGACGCTTTCGGCGAACTCTGGCGCCACGCCGTCGAGCACCCGGGTTTCCGCAGCCTGCATCTCTGAGCCGCGATGCCAGCCTGCATGGCTACTCCGCCAGGTTGAACAGCTGGGCATTGCCGCCCTTCGCGGTGACGTTGTCGGTGCGCGTCTTCTCGGTAACAAAGCGCAGCAGGTAGTGCGGCCCACCCGCCTTGGGACCCGTACCGGAGAGCCCCTGCCCGCCAAAGGGATTGACCCCCACGATGGCGCCGACCATGTTGCGGTTGATATAGGTGTTGCCCACCCGCGTGGCCCGGAACACGTCGCGCGCAAAGCCGTCAATGCGGCTGTGCACACCCAGTGTCAGTCCGTAGCCGGAGCGATTGATGGCCGCCAGCACGTCCTGAAGCTCGCTGGCACGGTATCGGATAACGTGCAGGATGGGGCCGAAGACCTCGGACTCGAGCTGGTCGAGCCGGTCGATGCCGTATACCCGCGGCGCAAAGAAGGTGCCCGCGCCGGTCTCGGGACCCAGGTCACAGGCGGCAATCGGTACCGCCTCCCGCTGCATTCGCTCGACGTGCCGCTCGAGCATCGCCCGCGCATCCGCGTCGATTACCGGTCCGATGTCCGTCTGCAGCTGTGAGGGGTCACCGATCTGCAGCTCCTTCATGGCTCCGGCAAGCATGCCGAGCACCTTGTCGGCGATATCGTCCTGCAGGTAGATTACGCGCAGCGCGCTGCAGCGCTGGCCCGCACTCTGGAAGGCAGAGATCACCACGTCGTCAACGACCTGCTCCGGCAGCGCGGTGGCGTCTACCAGCATGCAGTTCAGGCCACCGGTCTCGGCAATAAGCACCGGGAGCGGGCCATCGCGGTCTGCCAGCGACCGGTTGATCAGCTTCGCCGTCTGCGTGCTACCGGTAAAGGCGACACCAGCGACCCGGCTGTCGGCGACCAGCGCCGCACCCACCTGCGTCCCGTCACCCGGCAACAGCTGCAGCACACCGTCGGGCACACCCGCCTCGCACATCAGCGCTACCGCACGCGCCGCCACGAGTGGAGTCTGCTCGGCGGGCTTGGCGATCACGCTGTTGCCCGCAACGAGCGCCGCAACCACCTGGCCGGTGAAAATCGCCAGCGGAAAATTCCACGGGCTGATACACACGAAGACGCCGCGCCCGTGGAGGCTGAGCTCGTTGACCTCACCGGTAGGCCCGGGAAGTACCTGCGGCGCCAGTCGCAGCCGCGCCTGCTGTGCATAGTAGCGGCAGAAATCAATCGCCTCGCGAACCTCGGACAGACCGTCGTCCAGCGTGCGCCCCGCCTCGCGTGACAGCAGCGCCATCAGCTCGTGACTGTGCTGCTCCATGAGCTCCGCCAGCCGCTCGAGACAGGCCGCCCGCGGCTCGATACCCGCCGCGTCCCACGGCCCCTGTGCCGCGACTGCCGCCGCCAGGGCCGCATCAATCGCGGAGGCGTCGGCCTCGACCACGGTGCCGACCACTTCCTCGTGACACGCCGGATTGCGCACGGGACGGGTTGCACCGCTCAGCAGATTGCCTCCGACAAGCGGGGCCGCGTGCCACTGTGAATCACGGTAGCGGCCGATATCCCTGCACAGGGCATCGGCGTGCAGGGGGTCGGCCAGGTCCAGGCCCGCGGCGTTGCGCCAGGGCGGGGTCGCGTCCCGGTAAAGCCGGGGGGGCGGCGGAATCTGCGGATGCCGGCGGGCCTCCCCGTCCGACGATTGCTCTACCGGGTCGCGCAGCAGCACCTCCGCCGGCGTATCACCGTCGAGAAAGCGATTGACGAAGGAGCTGTTGGCGCCGTTCTCGAGCAGCCTGCGCACCAGGTAGGGCAGCAGGTCCCGGTGGTTGCCCACCGGCGCATACACGCGCAGCGGCGTATCGGGGGCCTCTCGCAGCACCTCCTCGTAGAGCAGTTCGCCCATGCCGTGCAGGCGCTGGAATTCGTAGTCACGCCGCTCGCCGGCCGCGGCCTGAATGAAGGCAATGGTGTGGGCATTGTGCGTTGCAAACTGGGGGTAGATGGCATCTCCCGCGTCGAGTAATGCCTCGGCACAGACCTGGTAGGACAGATCCGTGTGGCACTTGCGCGTGAAGACGGGATAGTCCTCGAGTCCCAGTTCCTGGGCGTGCTTGATCTCGCTGTCCCAGTAGGCCCCCTTGACCAGCCGCACCATAAGGCGCCGGTTCGAATCCCGGGCCAGGTCGGCGAGCCAGTGCACGACGGGCAGCGCCCGCTTCTGGTAGCCCTGCAGAACGAAGCCCAGGCCATTCCATCCGGCCAGGGCCGGATCGCGCGCCAGCGCCTCGAAGACGTCGAGCGAGATATCCAGGCGATCGCACTCCTCCGCATCGATACTCAGGCCGATGCCCGACTGCTTTGCCATGAGGGCCAGCTCCCGCACACGGGGCAGCAGCTCGCTGATGACCCGGTCCTGCTGGCGATACTGGTAACGCGGATGCAGGGCAGACAGCTTGACAGAGATGCCGTTGGCAGCATAGACATCGCGCGCCCTGACCGTGACGCCGATCGAGCGGATGGCTTCGGCATAGGAATCGAAATAGGCATGCGCGTCGGCGGCGGTGCGCGCCCCCTCGCCCAGCATGTCGAAGGAGAAGCGGGTACCCTTTGGCGCTTCCGTCGTGCCCCGGGTCAGCGCTTCACTGATGGTGCGCCCCAGCACGTACTGGCCACCCATGATGCGCATCGCCTGCAGCGTGGCACGACGCACCACGGGCTCGCCCAGGGACGTGGACAGACGGCGCATCCAGGACCCGGTGTCGTGAACGATCGGGTCGTCGAGGCGCACGATCCGGCCAGTCAGCATGAGCCCCCAGACCGAGGCATTCACAAAGCGCGACTGCGACCGGCCCTGGTGGGAACCCCAGTCGCCGGAGCGTATCTTCTCGGCGATAAGACGGTCGGCGGTCTCCTCGTCGGGCACCCGGAGCAGCGCCTCGGCCAGGCACATGAGGGCAATGCCCTCCTTGTTGGAGAGACCGAACTCCTGCAGGAATGCGTCCAGGGTACCGGCCTTGTCACTCCTGCGGCGACAGCGCTGCACCAGGTCAATGGCGTGGGCCAGGACCCGTGCCCGGGAATCCGCGGCCATGCCATGCCGCTGCAGGAGATCTTCGACAATCCTGGGTTCATCGGCGGTGTTAGCGGCGCGGATGGCACCGCGGAAGTCGAGACTCTGGCTGCTCATGGGGGAATCCACTCCTTTGCGTATACCCCCTATTCTCGCGGTTTTGCGCCGCAAAGACGAGGGGCGCGGCCGGAATCAGAAATGCTCGAGAATCCGGCGCGCGGCACCGTAGGGCGTGATCCGTGCAGCCTCGACGTCCGCCTCAAGCTGCGGCAGCATGGCCCGTATTGCCGGCTGCGACGCCAGGCGCTGCATGAGCATCTCGCGCACCAGCTGGTGCATCCAGTCGCGGTTCTGTCGCGCGCGCCGGCGATCGAAGTCGCCGCGTTCCTTTGCTTCCAGGTAGTACGCGACCACCATGTCCCAGACGTCATCGATATGCCGGCCACGCAGCGCCGAACAGGTCATGACCCGCGGTGTCCAGAACCCGCTGTGGCGCAGCAGGCTCATGGCGCTGCTGTAGTGCTGGCGCGCCAGTGCCGCCATATCCTCACTGGGGCCGTCGGCCTTGTTGATCACCAGTGCATCGGCAAGCTCGAGAATCCCCTTCTTGATCCCCTGCAGCTCATCGCCACCCCCCGGGAGCATGAGCACCATGAAGAAATCCACCATGGCGGCAACCTGGTACTCGGACTGGCCCACGCCCACCGTCTCCACCAGAATGACGTCATAGCCCGCCGCCTCGCACAGCAGCAGGGTTTCCCGGGTTTTCTGGGCGACGCCACCGAGGGCGCCCTCTGCCGGGGACGGGCGGATGAACGCCTCGTCGCGACGCGAGAGCTGCTCCATGCGGGTCTTGTCGCCGAGAATCGAGCCGCCCGCCAGGGG
>JAWLGG010000127.1:0-7365 GCA_041685155.1 Chromatocurvus sp. | reverse complement strand
CCCAGACACAGGCCTCGCCAAAGTAGTTCGGGTGCCGGGTGTAGCGCCACAGGCCGCGGTCCATGACGCGTCCGGCGTTGTCCGGGTTGGCCCGGAAGCGGCTGAGCTGCCAGTCGCCGACGGTCTCGAAGAACATGCCCACGCACCAGAGCCCCGTGCCCACCCAGGCCAGCACACCAAGCTCGGTCGGCGTGTTGGTGGACACGGCGAAGATCAGCACCAGCGACACCAGCCACATGAAGAAACCCTGCTGCAGGTAGATGTGTATCAGGCTGTGCAGCGTGTAGTTCCCGCCGCGCTCGGTCACGTAGCGGCGCAGGTGGGCATAGCGCGCGTCCTCGCCACCGCGGTTGCGCCAGCCGATGTAGATGCCGATGCGCAGCGCCCAGAGGGTGATCAGCGTCAGGACCAGCTGCTGACGCTCGGGCACGCCATCGCTCATGGCCCAGGTGAACCAGGTAGTGATCGCCAGGCCAAAGCCCCAGAAGATATCCGCGATACTCGAATCCCTGATGGCGACACTCAGCGCCCAGAGCGCGATCATCATCACGGCGATGAGCCCCAGGCTGGCCGCCGCCAGCTGGAAAAAGTCAGCGTAGTTCATCAGCATCTCCTCTGTGCAATTGATTCTTTGTCGGCGTGGACAGTGGTTCGCGCCGTATGTGCAGCCCCGCCGCATCGCGGTCCCAGGTGTCGTCAGTCACGCCCTCGTCACGGAGCTGGTGCTTCTGAACCTTGTTGGTCGGTGTCCTTGGCAGCGTGTCGAGCACGCGTACGTAGCGCGGCAGCATGAAATGCGCCATGCGCGGCTGCAGGTAGTCGAGCAGCGCCCGCGGGTCCAGCCCTGCGCCCTCTGCCGGCGCCACGGCGACCATCACCTCGTCCTCGCCGTGCTCGCTGGGAACGGCGTAGGCGGCGACCTCGCCGACCGCCGGGAACTCCCCGACTTCCGCCTCCACCTCGATCGACGAGATGTTCTCACCGCGACGCCGGATGGCATCCTTCTCGCGATCGACAAAGAAATAGTTGCCGTCAGCGTCACGTGTCATCAGATCGCCGGTGTGGAACCAGCCGTTGCGCCAGGCGCGCGCCGTCGCCTCCGGCATGCCGAAGTAGCCCGGTGTGATGCTCCAGGGCAGGTCACTGCGGATCACCAGCTCGCCGATCTCACCGTCCGGCACGGGGATATCGTTGGCGTCGACCAGCTGGCACTCGACACCCGAGCGCGGCCGGCCGCAGGATGAATGCACCCGGGTATTGAGTTCCGATACCAGCGGTACGGAGACCTCGGTCATGTTGAAACCGGAGAAGTAGTCGAAACCGTAGCGCTCCGCCAGGCGGAAGGATTGCCGGGTGACGGGAGACAGCACCACCCGCTTCAACGGATTGTCGGCATCCGCCGGCTGCGGCGGGTTCTTGTCCAGGAAGGCCACCATCGTCCCGAGCAGGCCGGAAATCGCCGTTGCGCCGGACTCGCGGATCTGCTCCCAGAAGCGGGCGGTGCTGAAGCGCTCATACAGCGCGATGGATGCACCCTGGGCCAGGGCGCCCATGATGGCGGTGGTGCCGCCCACGTGGAAAAGTGGCAGGTTCACCAGCATGCGGTCATCGCGTTCCAGGTAGCCAAAGCAGACCTGGCCTACCGTGTACTGCTGCAGGTATGTGTTTATCACACCCTTCGATGGGCCGGTGGTGCCCGAGGTATAGACGATCATCATGCTGTCCCAGGGCTGTGCCGGCCACGCTGCAACAGAGCCCGGCTCCCCCGCCAGCAGTTCCCCCTCGTCGAGACGGCGCAGCCTCTGGAGGCTGCTACCGTCGTCGCCGGCGTCTGCCTCGAAGGTGTCGCCACAGCAGATGACCGTTGTCAGCTCCCCGGTCCTGATGTCGCCAAGCCGTGGCAGCAGGTCGGCGTGTCCGATCATCAGGCGTGCGCCGGAGAGTGAGATCACGTGTGCGAGCAGCTTGCCGCGGTAGCCCGTGTTGATCGGCACCAGGATCGCGCCCAGGTAGTTCGTTGCAAACCAGGCGCGCAGCAGGGAGGGCCCGTTGGGCAGCCACGCCAGCACCCGGTCGCCCGCGCGGATTCCCTGGTTGCGCAATGCGGCCGCGGCCCGGCGGGTGGTGTCGAGCGTCTCCGCTGCTGTCCAGCAGCTACCGTCTTCGAAGCGTATCAGGGTGTCACCGGGTGCCCGCTCCGCCCGCCGGTGGAGCAGTGCCGACAGCACGCAGTGTTCACGCTGCGGCATTTCCGGGTTGAACCAGGGCGGGTGTGGTGTGCTCTCCGACATGCATCCTCCGCGTTATTGTGATTGACCGGTCGGGCAGTGCGCTGGACATGTCCTGTGCTATTATGAAGCAGTCTTTATTCGCAAGCGAGGTCTGGCATGGAGAATAACATACAGAATCTGCAGTTGGGCGAGCGCCTGATGGCCTGTCTCGAGGCCTGTGACGTGGATGCCACCCGCGCGCTGTACCATCCTGACGCGCGCATCTGGCACAACTTCGACCAGCGCTGCCAGCCGCTGGAGGACAATCTCAAGTCCCTGCAGTGGATGCATCGCAAGCTGAAAAACCTGCGCTATGACATCAAGCGGCGCGAGCCCATCCCGGACGGTTTCTACCAGGAGCACGTTCTTCGAGGTACGCTTGCAAACGGCGATGAGTTCGCCATGCCGGCCTGCGCCATCATCAAGATCGAGGATGGCCGCATCGCCTCCCTCGACGAGTACCTGGATACAGCGCATACGCGCCCACTCTCGGAGTAGCCGGGTGCTCAGCCCGCCTGTTCCGCGCGGTCGCGACTGGCGCGGTAGGGTTTCAGGGCGAGGTAGCTGAGCAGGCCGCCGAGCGGCAGCACCAGGCCGCTGACCAGCGCCATGGAGTAGCGCAGCTGCTGCGGGTCGCGAAAGCCGTAGTCCGTGACCAGGGCCACCAGCGTGGGTCCGAAGCCCAGCGCCAGCATGTTGCCCACCAGGAAGTACAGGGCCGTCATCTGCGCGCGCAGCGGATTGGGCGTGATCACCTGCAGCGCGGCCGCCGGCAGCCCCTGGGGCACCGCCATCAGGAACACCGTAAAGCCGAGGCAGACCAGGGCGAGCCGACTGTCCGGCATCAGCGGGGTGGCGACGGCGAAGGGCAGGGCGGCAATGGATGCAAAACAGGCCGCGCGCAGGATGGCATCACGGTAGCCGCGCTTTTCCATCCAGTCCGCCAGAAAGCCGCCGCTGTAGACGCCGGCAGTCCCCAGGACGAACATGATGCCGCCGTAGGCCAGGCCGATATCCGCCGCCTGCCAGCCCCAGGTGCGGATGAACAGGGTGGGTGTCCACACCATGTAGCCGGTAATGGCGATGCCGACCATGGAGAAGGCCAGGAAGTGGAAGACCACGGTGCGTGCATTGACGCGCAGGAAAGCGAACAGGGCGGTGGTTGAACTGGCGTTGGCGCTCTCGGGCACGCCGGCGGCGGCGAGTCCGCGGCGTACCGGTTCGCGGATACTCAGCACCAGCAGGAAGATCGGCAGGCCCAGCAGGCCGACGTAGAAAAACGTCATCTGCCAGGGCTTGACCTCGCCGATCAGCGGCACCGTTGTCGTACCGGCCTCCACCACCATGCGGATGACCATGCCGCCGATGATCATCGCCAGTCCGGCGCCGAAGTAGACCCCCATGGAGTAGACGCTGAACGCCCGCGCCAGCTGGTGCTTCGGGAAATAGTCGGCAATGATGGAAAATGCGGCGGGGGACAGGGTGGCCTCGCCGACTCCCACGCCGATGCGCGCGAGGAACAGATGCCAGAAGGTGCGTGACAGCCCGCAGGCGGCCGTCATCGCGCTCCATACGGCAACGCCGGTGGCGATGATCACCTTGCGGTTCTTCTGGTCGGCGAGGCGCGCGATGGGCACGCCAAGCAGCGTATAGAACAGGGTAAAGGCGATGCCCGCGAGCAGGCTGACCTGGGTGTCGGTGATGTCGAGGTCCGCACGGATCGGCTCGATCAGCAGGCTGAGGATCTGCCGGTCGATGAAGGAGTTGGTGTAGGCGAGCATGAGCACGCCCACCACGTACCAGGAATACAGCGGATTCGGCCAGTCGCCGTCGTCGGGAAGCGCGCGAACCCCGGGGGCAGTCGTGCTCATGCGCGACGCACATCGACAGGGATCGCACTCATGCGCGGCAGCCCGCTGTGCGCGTCGTAGTCCCGCGCATCATCCACAAGTGCCGACGTGCTGGTGCCGCGAAACCCCGCCTTGCCGTCCTCTGCCGCGCCGGGAAAGCCGTGGGCCACGGAGACGACGCCGCGTCGCAGGGTCCCATCGAGGGCGACGATGCCGGTCACAATTCCGGTATTGTTACGCAGTTCTACCCTGTCGCCGTCCCCGGCACCGAGCTTCGCGGCATCCTCCGGGTTCATGTGCACCGGGTTGTAGGGGGTCCGCGCGGCCAGCGCCGGCAGGTGGTGGCCCACCGAATTGTAGACCGCGTGTTCGCGGCGGCTGACCAGCAGCAGCTGCAGGACGTCGCCGTCATGGGGTGTCGCCGCTGCCGCATGTGACGTGAGTGGTGCAGCCAGGCCGTCGAGTTCGCCAAGCATGTCGGGATGGCCAATGTTAAGTCGGTAGGGCCAGTCCGCATCGCGGGCCTGCGCGGGCGCACTGCGCTCGGGAAACAGCCGGCCGCCGGGTTGCTCCTTGACCTCGGAAAATGGAACCGGGCTGCGTGCGAGAAAGGCCTCTATCAGCTCGTCGGTGGTGGGTGCCTGCTGCATGTTCCACTGGTAGCCGCGCATGCCCAGTGGCACATCGAGACGGCGCGCCAGCTCATAGAAAAAGCGCCAGTCCTCCATGACGTCGGACCCGGCCGGTGGCTCCGTCAGCGCCGGCTGGTACATCGCCCAGGGTTCCTGGTAGCCGATTGACAGGCCATAGGTGACCATGCCCTCGTTGGCGAAGGATACCGCCGGCAGCTCGAAGCCAAAGCGCGGGCCAATCACGTAGTCCGCGTACTGCGCGGTAGCCGAGATCTGTGGGTCTATCACTACCAGCAGGTCGAGTGACTCGAGGGCGCGTCGGGTCTTCTCGCGGTTCGGGAAGGCGGCCAGCGGGTTGCCACCCACCACGAACAGTGCCCGGACCTGTCCGTCACCCGGGGTGAGGATTTCATCCGCCAGGGCCGGCGTCGGCAGGCCGGCGGCGGTATCGGTGAAGTCGCGCACGCGCAGCTGTTCGCCGAAGCCGGTCGCCGGGCGCGGCTTTTCCGCCCGCGCGATGCCGGAATACATGCGGAACAGGACACCGAGATTGGGCACCTGTTCGCCGGCCTTGACCCAGCGGCCACAGACGCTGTTGAGCGCCAGGAGCAGGTACTCCATCAGCGTGCCGTGGGGCGACATGTTGGAGCCGGTGCCGCCGGTGGCGTTACCCGATCGGCCGCTCGCAAACAGCCGCGCGGCGGCGACGATGTCGTCGGCTGCCAGCCCCGAGCTGCGTGCCACCTTGTCGGGGGTGAAGGCGGCCACCGAGGCACAGAGGGCGTCGAACCCCTCGGTCTCCCGGGTGACGAATCCGGTGTCGTAGAGGCCTTCCTGCAGAATCACCCGCAGCATCGCGGCGAGGATTTCCGCGTCGTGCCCCGGCAGGCACTGCAGGTGAATATCCGCGTGCCGGGCCGTCTCGGTGCGGCGCGGATCGATCACGATCAGGCGCAGCCCGCGGGCCTTCGCCTCGTGCAGGCGCCGGGCAGGATTGAAGGCGGGGATGCCGCCCCACATCGAGACCAGCGTGTTCGAGCCGACGAGCATGCAGACGTCGGAATCCGCGAAGGCCTGCGGCCCGCCGCCCCAGCGACCGTGCAGGGCCATGGCAATCGGCTTGCCCGGCTGGTCGATGGTCGCATTGGTGAACATCATGGGCGAACCGAGGCTGCCCATGAAGGCGTGCCGCGTCATGACGCCGGCGACGCAGAAATGGCTGAAGGTACCGGTGTACATGGCGACCGCTCGCGGACCGTAGCGGTCGACGATGCCGCGCAGCCGCTCGCCGATGGCGTCGACAGCCGCAGCGCCTGATACCGGCGCCAGTTCGCCGTCAGCCCCGCGTGCCAGTGGCTGCAGGACGCGTTTCGGGTCACTGTGGAAATGGTGGTAGTTGCGCCCTTTGATGCAGCTGTAACCGTGGTAGACCGGATTGTTCCTGTCGCCGATCAGGTGCGTCACCGCGCCGTCTTCCAGCGTGACTTTCATCGGGCAGAACGCGTGGCAGAATCGGCAGAAACCGGTCTGCACCACGCTCGTCCCGGAGGCGCCTGCAGATCCGCCCGCCTCCATCAGCTCAGGCGCTCCCGCCGCAGATGGATGCCCTGCGCGACCGCATCCCAGGTGTCCGCGGTGACGCCCTCCTCGCGAAAGACGGTCTTGCGCGCCTTGTTGGTGTCGGTTTTCGGGATGCTGCTCACCTGGCGTATGTAGCGCGGGACCATGAAGTAGGGCAGGCGCTGTGAAAGGAATGCATGGAGTTCTTCCGGTGCGATCTCTGCCATGCTGACGATGACCACCAGGACCTCCTCCTCGCCGCCATCACCGGGAACCCCCACGGCGGCGACCTCGCCGACACCCGGGAAGCGCAGGACCTCGGTCTCGACCTCCACGGAAGAGATGTTCTCGCCGCGGCGACGGATCATGTCCTTGACCCGGTCGACGAAGTAGAAATTGCCCCCGGCGTCCTCGCGGAACATGTCGCCGGTGTGGAACCAGCCGTTGCGCCAGGCCCTTGCCGTCGCCTCCGGCATGTTCATGTAGCCGCTGTTCAGGGTCCAGGGCAGGTCGGTGCGCACGATCAGCTCGCCGACCTCGCCCCGGGGCACTTCGATGTCCCACTCATCGACCAGGCGGCAGGTCACGCCGGAGCGCGGCCGACCGCAGCTGAAATGCACATCCGAGTCCACGTCGCTGACCAGCGGCGTGGACACCTCGGTCATGTTGAAACCGGTGATATGGGAGAAGCCGAAGCGCCGCCCCAGGGCCACCGTCTGCTCGTTGATCGGGAACATGGTCATGTAGCGCAGGGGATTCTCCGCGTCGTCATCCCGGGGCTCGGCGGCGGAGAGAAACGGCGCCATCGCGCCGATAAGCCCGGCGCTGGTGCAGCAGTTGCCGCGTCTGACCTGGTTCCAGTACTCCCGTGTATTGAATCCATCCACCAGGTAGAAGCTGCCGCCGCGCACCAGTGCGGCATACACCGGGCTGGTCCCGCCGACATGGAACAGCGGCAGGTTGACAAGGATGCAGTCGCCGGCCTGCATGCGACCGTAATTGACCACGGCGGTCGAGTAGAGCTGCAGGTAGGGCGAAAGGACTCCCTTGGAG
>JAWLGG010000126.1:0-7406 GCA_041685155.1 Chromatocurvus sp. | reverse complement strand
AAGCCGATCATCTCGCCGGTGCGGTTGACGCCCGCCACCAGCGACTCCACGGGCCCCCGGTCAAAGGTCCGCAGCATGCTGGCCGGCATCTCCGGCAGGACCACGGCCATCCCTACACGGCCGAATGCCTCGCCGGCCTCGTCGGTGATCCGCTCGGGCACCAGCGTCGTCGTGCTCTCCACGCCATCGCGTTCGTAGCGAAGCTCGATCGCCTCATCGGGACGCTGGCGAACATAGTCCACCCAGTCTTCCCAGAGCGGCATCGGGCGTCCATCCGCACTGAGGACAATATCTCCCGGCTCCAGGCCCGCCCGCGCCGCGGGACCGTCGTCGACGATTTCGCTGACCTCAGGCGGCACCTCGGGCACGTACAGGCGCAGCCCCAGGGCGCGATACAGGTCCGGTTCGTCGGCGCCGGACAGCCAGCTGTCCAGCATTGCCTCGGACTCGTACAGCATGTCGGAATCGGGGTACTTTACGGTAAACGAGATAGGGCCGGAATCGCCAAGGCGGTCGAGGAGCCGGAAACTGAGTGCCTGCCGCGTCGGCGTCTCCCGGCCATCGACAGCGACGATCTCCTGCCCCGGCTCCAGACCGGCCATGTCGGCAATGGAGGTTTCCTCGACCTGCCCGACCACCGGCGCGTAGCCCGTCTCGCCGACCATGAACAGGGCCCAGTAGACGGCGATAGCGAGCAGGAAGTTGGCGATGGGACCCGCGGCCACGATGGCGATGCGAGACAGCACCGGTTTGGTGTTGAAGGCGAGGTGACGCTCCTGTTCGGGGACCTCGCCCTCGCGCTCATCCAGCATCTTGACGTAGCCGCCCAGCGGAATCGCGGCAATGACGTACTCCGTGCCCTGGCGGTCGTACCAGCGGGTCAGGGCTCGGCCAAAGCCGATGGAGAAGCGCAGCACCTTGACGCCACAGCGCCGGGCAACCCAGAAATGCCCATACTCGTGGATGGCGACCAGTATCCCCAGGGTCACGAGCATGACAAGAATGGTGTAAAGCAGGTCCATCAGCGATCCTGTGGCGACGACGCCGCGGCCGCCACGCGGGTGGTAGCGAGGTCGGCGAGCAGTGTCCGGGCTGTTTCACGCGCTAGTGTATCGGCGTCTTCGACAATCGAGAGGCTGGTAGGTTCAACCACCGGCACCTGCTCCAGGGTCGCCTCGATAAGGCGTGGGATATCCATGAACCCGAGGCGACCCTCGAGAAATCCGGCGACCGCGACCTCGTTGGCGGCATTGCACGACGCCATGGCCGTGCCGCCGGCGGCAACGGCCTCACGCGCCAGGCGCAGGCAGGGGAAGCGGGCCTCATCCGGTGCCTCGAAGTCGAGCCGGGCGGTGGCGATCATGTCCAGCGGCGCTACCCCCGCACTGATACGCTCCGGCCACGCCAGGCCGTAGGCGATGGGCGTGCGCATGTCGGGATTGCCAAGCTGGGCGAGTACCGATCCATCCAGGTACTGCACCATGGAGTGAATGATGCTCTGTGGATGCACCACGATGTCGACCTGGTCCGGGGACACATCAAACAGCCAGCAGGCCTCCACCAGCTCCAGGCCCTTGTTCATGAGGCTGGCGGAGTCCACGGAGATCTTGCGGCCCATGGACCAGTTGGGATGGGCGCAGGCCTGGTCCGGACTGGCGTCGCGAATCGCGGCCTCGGTCCAGCTACGGAACGGGCCGCCCGACGCCGTGAGCAGAATGCGCTGCACGCCCGCAAGACCCGGCCGTCCCTCGCCAGATACCGGAAGGCACTGGAATATGGCGTTGTGTTCACTGTCGATCGGCATGAGAAGCGCGCCGGCCTCACGCACCGCCGACATGAACAGGGCACCGGCCATGACCAGCGCCTCCTTGTTTGCCAGCAACACGCGCTTGCCCGCCCGGGCCGCCGCCAGCGTCGGCGGCAGCCCCGCCGCGCCGACGATGGCGGCCATGACGGCGTCGACGTCCGCCGCTTCGGACACCTGGCGCAGACCGGTGTCGCCGTGCAGCACCCGGGTCGGGCCGCCCTCGCCCAGGCGCTGCTCCAGCACGGCGGCGGCGTCGGCGTCGGCCATGACGGCAAAGCGCGGCCGGAACCGGCGGCACTGCTCATATAGGGCATCCACCGAGGTGCTGGCGGTCAGGGCGTAGGCACTGAGCCGCTGTGGGTGGCGCGCGATCACATCCAGCGTGCTGACGCCGATGGAGCCTGTGGAACCCAGAATCGTCACCTGCAGGGGCTGCGAGGACATGCTCAATACCCCGCCAGCAGCAGTGCCAGGGCAAAGGTCGGCGCGGCGCCGCACAGGCTGTCCAGCCTGTCCAGCAGGCCGCCGTGCCCCGGCAGCAGCGAGCTGCTGTCCTTGACCCCGCTTTCACGCTTGACCATGCTGACCGTCAGATCGCCGAGGACAGAGGTCAGGGCCGTGGCAACACCGACGGCGATGGCGGCGCCCACGCCAATGTGGTCGAACTGGGCCGGCAGAATGGACCAGATGGCGAGCGTCACCAGTACCACGCAGAACACACCGCCCCAGAAGCCCTCCCAGGTCTTGGCCGGACTGACCGCCGGCGCCAGCTTGTGCCGACCAAAGCGCTTGCCGGTGAAGTACGCGCCGATATCGGCGGTGGCGACCAGCAGAACCAGTGTTGCCATGAGCACGCCACCGCGCTGGAAACTGAGCAGGTACACCGCCGCCACCCAGGCCGGCAGGAGCACCATCAGCCCCATAAGGATGCGCATGGCGCGGCTGCTCCAGAGGACGGCGCTGCCGGGAAAGGAACGCACCCAGAGCAGGGCAAAGCACCACCACAGACAGGCCACGCCAAGAACCGGCTGCACGTCTTCCCGGCGCGGACTGTTGCCCAGGGAAAGATAAGTGTAAAGGGCCCCGCAGCCGAGCACCACCAGCAGCGCATAGACCGCCCGTGCCAGCGCGTGCGGCAGGCTGGCCAGCGGCGCCCACTCCCAGGCACCCAGGGCAACGACAACAACGAAGGTCAGCGCGAGTGTGGGAATAGACAGAAACAGGACCCCGCCGACAAACACGAGGGCCATGGCCACTGCGGTGAACACACGCTGCCTAAGCATCAAGGTCTCCGCCGGCCACCAGCCCGTCGGGCTGGCGCTTGCCGAAGCGGCGCTCACGGCGACCGTAATCCGCCAGCGCGCGGGCGAACTCCAGCTCACCGAAGTCCGGCCACAGGGTGGGCGTGAAATACAGTTCGCTGTAGGCGACGTGCCAGAGCAGGAAGTTGCTGATACGGGCATCGCCACCGGTGCGGATGCACAGGTCCGGTGGCGGCAGGTCCCCCAGGCTGGTCGCGCGACCAAAGGACTCTACGGTAATCTCCTCCGGCGCCAGGCGCCCGGCGACCGCTTCCTCGGCGAGGCGCCGCGCGGTATCTGCCATGTCCCACTGCCCGCCGTAATCCACCGCGATCACCACCGTGGCGGCGGTATTGTGGCTGGTGCTGCGCTCGGCGTGCTCCATCAGGCGCTGCAGCCGCTCGCTGAAGCGGCAGCGCTCGCCCACGAACAGCAGGCGCACCTCGTCGCGCTGCAGCTGCTTGACCTCCGTGCGCAGGTAGCGCGAGAGCAGCGCCAGCAGAGCGCGCACCTCCGGTCTCGGTCGTCCCCAGTTCTCGCTGGAAAAGGCGAACAGCGTGAGAATCTCCACCCCCTGGTCGCGGCAGGCGCGCATGACGTTGCGCACCGCCTCCACGCCGGCGCGGTGTCCCGCAGAGCCGGGCAGGCCCTGGCGTTTGGCCCAGCGGTTGTTGCCATCCATGATGATGGCTACGTGCCGCGGGATCGCCAGGGAGGATTTGGGTTTACCGGACATAAGCCGCCGGATCAGATTTCCATGAGGTCGGATTCTTTTTCCGCGAGCATCGCGTCAACCTTGCCGATGTGGGTATCGGTGAGTTTCTGCACGGCATCCTGTCCGCGTCGCTCCTCATCCTCGCCGATATCCTTGTCCTTCAGCAGCTCCTTCAGCAGGTTCATGGCATCTCGCCGCGCGTTGCGGATGGATACGCGGGCGGCCTCTGCCTCCGAGCGTGCCTGCTTTATATAGCCTTTGCGGGTCTCCTCGGTCAGCATCGGCATGGGGATGCGGATCACCTCCCCCGCGGTCGCCGGATTGAGACCGAGATCGGATTTCATGATGGCGCGTTCGACATCCTGAATCATCGAACGGTCCCACACGGTCAGTGACAGGGTCCTGGCATCCTCGACGTTGACATTCGCCACCTGGCTGAGCGGCGTATCGGCGCCGTAGTAGGACACCTTGATGCCGTCCAGGATGCTCGGATGCGCCCGCCCGGTCCGGATCTTGTTGAAGTTGTGTCCCAGCGCCTCCAGACTCTTGTTCATCTTCTGGTCGGCGTCTTTCCTGATATCCTCGATCACGCGTTCCTGCTCCCTGTGGATTGTTCCGGGCAATTACTCTATCAGCGTACCATCGTTGCCGCCGCGCACGATATTCAGGAGTGCGCCGGCCCTGTTCATGCCAAACACGCGCACCGGCATGCTGTGATCACGGCACAGGCAGATGGCCGTCAGGTCCATGACTTCCAGCTTCTTGTCCAGCACCTCGTCGTAGGTCAGACGCTCGTACTTTTCGGCATCGGGGTGCTTCATGGGATCGGCGGAATAGATGCCGTCCACCTTGGTGGCCTTGAGCACGACCTCGGCTTCCACCTCGATACCGCGCAGGCACGCGGACGAGTCTGTCGTGAACAGGGGATTGCCGGTGCCTGCGCAGAAGATCACAACGTCGCCATTGGACAGCGCGCGAATCGCCTTGCGCCGGTCGTAGTGGTCGACCACCCCGCTCATGGGAATGGAGGACAGGACCTGGGTGGCAATATTCGAGCGCTCCAGCGCGTCGCGCAGCGCCAGCGCGTTCATGACTGTTGCCAGCATGCCCATGTGATCGCCGGTGACCCGGTCGAGGCCTGCGGCCTGCAGCGCCGCACCGCGGAACAGGTTGCCACCGCCCACGACCAGCCCGACCTGCACGCCAATACCGACGAGCTGACCGATCTCCAGCGCCAGGCGATCGAGAATCTTCGGATCAATACCGAATTTCTCGCTGCCTGTCAGTGCCTCGCCACTCAGCTTGAGCAGTATGCGCTTGTACTTCTTTTCTCCCGTGCCCTGAACCATAAAACGTATCGCCCTCGGAAAACTGCGTATGTTACAGGACAATCGGGCACTGCCCTAGTGGGCCACAGTCAATCGATGCCCGCCCGCCCCGGACAGGCGAAAAAAAAACGGGGCCGCAGCCCCGTTTCGTCCCCGCTGGTCGCTTCAGCCCTTGAGCTGCGCGGCGACCTCCGTGGCAAAGTCGACCGTTTCACGCTCGATGCCCTCGCCCACCTCGAAGCGGCTGAAAGACACCACACCCGCACCTGCGGCAGCGACCAGCTTGCCCACGCTGGTGTCCGGGTCCTTGACGAAGGGCTGATCGACGAGACTGTTCTCGGCAAGGAACTTCTGGATGCGACCGCCGATCATCTTGTCGACGATCTCCTTCGGCTTGCCGGACTCCAGGGCCTGCGCGGTGTAGATTTCCTTCTCCTTGGCAATGACCTCTTCCGGCATGTCGTCCGGCGAGACGACCTGCGGGCTCACCGCCGCCACGTGCATGGCCACATCCCGCGCCAGGTCCTGATCACCGCCCTTGAGCTCCACCAGCACCGCAATACGGTTGTTGCCGTGCACGTAGGAGCCGACAACGCCATTGTCGGCGGTCATGAGTGCCGCGCGACGCACCGTGATGTTCTCGCCGATCTTCTGCACCAGGGCCTCGCGTGCCTGCTCGAGCTCTCCGTCCATCAGCTTCGCCACGTCGGTTTCACGCGACGCGAATGCCGCTTCCAGCACGCTGTTGACAAAGCCAAGGAAGCCCTCGTCGCGGGCGACGAAATCCGTTTCACTGTTGACCTCGAGCAGCAGGCCGTAGCTGCCGTCCTCGGCGACGCGAGCCGCAACCACGCCGTCGGCCGCCGTGCGGCCTGCCTTCTTCGCTGCCTTCATGCCGCTTGACTTGCGCAACTCCTCAATCGCCCTGTCGACATCGCCGTCGGCCGCAGCGAGTGCCTTCTTGCACTCAAGCAGACCCAGCCCCGTGCGCTCGCGCAGTTCCTTTACCAATGCTGCAGACATGGATTTCCTCCTGACATGCCCATCCGACGTGGGCAGAAATAAAGTGTCGCGCGGTCCGCTCCCGGTCCGCGCGAGCTGTGTGCTGTCGCCGCTGAGCCCGTCAGGCGTCGGCGGGAGTCTCAGCGGGAGCCGCTTCCTCAACAAACTCATCGCTGCTCACAGCCGGCTGCTCGCCACTCTCGCTGCGCCCGGCGATGCAGGCCTCTGCAACCGTGGTGACGTAAAGCCTGACCGCACGGATCGCATCATCATTGCCCGGGATGACATAGTCGACGCCGTCCGGATCGCTGTTGGTGTCGACGATACCGATGACGGGGATGCCCAGCTTGTTGGCCTCGGTGATGGCGATGCGCTCATGATCCACGTCGACCACGAACAGGGCGTCGGGCAGACCGCCCATCTCCTTGATACCGCCGATGCTGCGCTCGAGCTTTTCCATCTCACGGGTGCGCATGAGGGCTTCTTTTTTGGTCAGCTTGGCCAGCGTGCCATCGGCCTGCTGCGCCTCGAGATCGCGCAGGCGCTTGATCGAGGCGCGGATGGTCTTGTAGTTGGTCAGCATGCCGCCCAGCCAGCGATGGCTGACGAAGGGCATACCTGCCCGCTCCGCCTGCTCCTTGATGATCTTGCCCGCGGCACGCTTGGTGCCGACGAACAGAATCTTGTTCTTGCCGGCGGCCATGCGCCTGATCAGCTGCAGCGCCTCGTTGAAGGCGGGCACGGTGTGCTCGAGATTGATGATGTGGATCTTGTTGCGGGCACCGAAGATGTACTGGTCCATCTTGGGATTCCAGTAGCGGGTCTGGTGACCGAAGTGCGCACCGGCCTGAAGCAGGTCGCGCATGCTTACCTGTGACATAGTCTCTACCTTGTATTGGGTTAGTCCTCCGCACTGCCCCCGATCCAAACCGGCATCCGGGCGGGCCTGTCTGGCAACCGCCGGCACCGGCACCCTGAAGCGGGTTGTGGCGTGCGTGTGTCGTTTACCCGGGACCTGGCGCATGTCGGACTTGAGGACGTATCGTCAGTCCGACCGGCTGCCAGCTCTCGAGCGGGCAGCTTTATACCACAACTCGCGCCCAAGAAGAAGCTCGAACCGGCGTCTGCCGCCCGCGCCAGCGCCCCGGGCGGCAGGGCCTCGGGCACAAACTGTGGCGGACGGCACCCTCGCATGCGGTACCGGTGCGGCACTACAGGTCGCCCCCGGGCTTGCGTTACACTACGCGGCTCGC
>JAWLGG010000125.1:0-7447 GCA_041685155.1 Chromatocurvus sp. | reverse complement strand
CCGGCAAAAAGGCGACCTTCCTGGTTTGCCTGTTCACCAAAGTCCAGGCCTACATGGGAGAGCGCCGCCGCCCGGCGAATCAGTAGGTAGAATAGGAGAAGGTGACGCCGTAGCTGCGAGGCATACCCGGATAGGAGAGTTGGCCGAAGCCTGGGGTGTAATAGCCGTGCGACAAGTACTCTTCGTCGAGGGCGTTATTGACCCAACCGGCGACCTCCCAACGGTCATCTGCGGAGTGCCAGGCGAGCCGTAAATTGACCAGCTCGTATTCCGGTATGAGCCCGATGTTCTGTATCCTCTGGAACGCGTCATCCTGATAAATGTACTCGGCGTGTCCGGAGAGCCGGGACCCACCGGGCAGCCTGCCGTTATAGCGCAGAGCCGCGGTATACGCGTGCTCCGGGGCGTTTCGCAGGGAATTGCCCTCGAAAGCGTTCAGCAGGTCGCTGTCGAGCGTGACATATTCCGTATCAAGATACGCGTAGGTGAAATCGAGGGACAAGCTGTCTGTCAGTGCTGCCACGCCTTCAAGCTCAACGCCCATGATCTCAGCTTCGCCTGCGTTGAGCGTGATTGCCGGGCAGACATCGCAGACGCCATCATCCAGCGTTGCGAAGATCTGAAGATCAGTATACTGAGTGAAAAACGCCGCAGCGTTCAGACGGATCCGGTTATCGAAAAACTCGGACTTCAGGCCTGTCTCATAGCTGATAGCCTCCTCCGGATCATAGGGCGTTCTCGCCGCAACCTCCGTCCGCGCCAATGAACCCCAGCCGCCACTCTTGAAGCCGGAGGCCACGCTCGCGTAGACCATCGTATCTTCGGTAAGCCTGTAGTCGAGGCTGAAGCGGCCGGTAGGCGCACTCCAGTTCTCCGTCGCTTGCGCGTCATAGGACCCTGAAGCGAAAAGGAAGGCCTCGGGGTCAGCCTGATTCCGGTAATCCTTGGTCTCATAGCTATAGCGCGCCCCGATGGTCATATCCAGACGGTCCGTCAATGCATAGGTCATTTGGCCGAATACAGCGATGCTCTCGATATCGGCAGTCTGGTCAAACGGGTCTGAAATGGTCTGACCCACGATGGAGGGCGGGAAGCCGAGCGCCGGCGCACCCGGGCCCAGGGTGAATGCACCCCCTTCAAGACGGTCTACGGATTCGTTGTTGTAATAAAGGCCAGCCTGCCACTCCAGCTTGTCGGTGTCTCCGGACAGCTGCAGCTCCTGGCTGAAAAATTCGCTCTCCTCGTCTGTAAAGGCGATAAACTCCAGAACCGGAAAGACCTGCAACGAGGTACCAATAAGGTTGTTGGCGAGATCGGACTCGCTTTTACGGAAGGCGGTGATGGAAGTGAGATTCATGCCTCCAAGGTCCCAGTCGAGCTGCAACGAGAGACCACCGTTCTTGACTAACTGGCGACCCGGATCCTCCAGGAAGTTGCTGTGGAAGTCCGCGGGCGGCTGCAAACCGGCAAAGGTATTCACCACTCCGGCGGGGGCCGGCGGCGGATTGGGCACAATTTGAGCGTTGACGCCGAAACCGCTGCCGTCCTGCTCCGCATAGTCAGCGGTAACAAGAGCCTCCAGGTTGTCTGATACACGGACAAGCAATTGACCACGGAGGCTGTCCCGCTCGAAATCCCCGGTATCTCCCGCCGGGCTGACTGCACTATCGACAAAGGTACCGCGCTCCTGGCGTCCCAGAGTGAGCTTACCCGCCATATTTTCTCCGAGGGGACCACTCACAAGCCCGCGCAGGCTCCTGACTCCAAAATTCCCTACCTCAGCCTCGATTGCGGCAGTTAATTCATCGCTTGGGCGGCGCGAACGCAGATTGACCGCTCCACCTATCGAATTCTTACCCCATAGTGTGCCCTGCGGCCCCCGCAGCACCTCGACTGATTGAATGTCAAAAAACTCTGCGGCACTTCCGGCGGCGCGGTTGATATACACACCATCCAGGAACATGGCAACCGATTGCTCTCCCCCGCCGGCCCCACGCTCGTTTGAACCAATACCGCGAATGAACAAAAGCGGCTGAGCCGCTGAAAACTGGCCCATGCTGAAACCCGGCGTCCGCATTGCAACACCGGATACATCATCAATACCAAGCTCACGCAGATCGTCCGCGTTAAGAGTCGTGACAGCAAGCGGCACGTCCTGCAGGTTTTCCGTCCGCTTCTGCGCGGTGACGACAACTTCTTCAAGTGCCTGAGCCTGCCCCTTCGCTGCAACGGTTGCAGTAAGGGCGGCAACGGCCATGTAGCCACCAAGGTGTGAAAGACTTTTCATTATCGCTTTTCTCCTGCTCGTGTGCGCGAGACGCCTTCCTGACTCTGGACCTCTCACAGGTGTTGGACAAACTGCCTGGGGCGGATAGAAATCATCGAGCGGCGGTATCGCCTACCGGTACGCGCGCTGATTCGATCACTAAAACCGCAGGAACTAATCAACCTGATGAATACCCCCGAAAGCAGACTTCACTATTTTTGCTTGTTTGGTGTTCAGTAATATTATGTACCTGGCAAACGCTACCCCGCGTGACACAAAGATCAGTAGTGCCACGAACGACTTTTCGATAGGTCCAGAAAACGCACCACCCGCCGAACGTCAGGCGCACTGAGGCGGACACAATCGGCGAACCGGCCGGCGCAATTGCCTGGGCCCTGCGAAGCAAAGACCGGGGCCAAAAGACTGCCCGATCTCCATAGGTTTTTATTTGGCTGGCCAACAAACTATGTTAGCTTGTCAGGAAGTATCAGGCTGCGAGTGAATTCTTCAGCTTGGCAAAACGGAAAGGCAACAGCGGGTGCTTAGGCCCCGGGCATGAAGCGACTACGACTGTGGCGGCCCGCCATGCCCTGCTGCCCGGGCACGTCGAGCGCTGCGGCGCAACCGCCCCAGGGGAGCGCCCTGGCATGAGAATAATGAATCGACGATTTTTCAGAGTCGAGTCGCCAGCGTCAACATCAAGATGATCATGGCACCGGGTCTCGATGGCGAAGAAAAATCTCTACCGGAGAATAAACATGAACGCGCAAACAGAGACCCCCACGAATGCGATCCCCGACCGCTCTGGTATTCATCTGGATCGTCTCGACGGGAAGGTAGCACTGGTCACCGGCGCCGGGCAGAACATCGGACAGGCGATTGCATGCAGGCTCGCCGAGGCAGGGGCCAGGGTAATTGTCAATGGACGCAGTTCCTCGAAGCTCGAGAATACGGTACTGAAGATCAAAGAGCTTGGCGGCATTGCGCACGCCATTTCTGCCGATATTTCAGATGCGCGGGCAGTAAGGGCGATGATTGCGGAAACGACGGATGTCTTCGGTGGTATAGACATATCAGTTTCCAATGTCGGACGCAGACTTCACAAGCCGTTCGAAGAAATCTCTGTCGAGGATTGGGACGAGTCGATCCGCATAAATCTTTCAGCTGCCTTTTACATCGCGCGCGAAGTCGTCCCGCATATGAAAAAACTTCGCTGGGGAAGAATCATTCACGTCTCGGGCTATGACGGCTTTACGGGCCATCTTGTCAATCGCGCCTACAACGTCGCCGCTAAGTCGGGACTCCACGGCTTTTCCAAGGCCCTGGGAAAAGAACTCGGCCCGCACGGAATTACCGCCAACACACTGGTACCGGGTGCAATCGATACAGACCGGGACTGGTCACAGTATCCCGGCACGATCATTGAGGATGTACGGCAGTCGATCCCGGTTCGACGGTGGGGCAGTGTCGACGATCTGGCCTACAGTGCGGTGTTCCTCTGCACAAAGGGCAGCTTTATGAACGGCCAGGCACTGCATTTGAACGGCGGTGAGTTCATGTTCTGACAGCCGTGAACATCATCATTGAATTGCAGTTACGAGTTGTAATCCGGGATAAATTTCAGCGCGGCTCTCCGAACAAGAAAACGAAGGAGGCGACGCTCAGGGCCAGGGTGATGCATGAATAATGGCGTAAACGAAACGCGGGTCTACTATGGTTGGTTCATCGTTGCCGGCGGCTTCATGAGCATGGCAATCGCCTACTCCCTGAGATATTCGTACAGCATATTTTCAATCGAGCTTGAAGAGCAACTCAATTGGAGCCGTGCCGAGATTTATACAGCCTTTTCAGTTCTTGTTGTCGTCTATGGATGCTCGAGCCCGATAGTAGGACGTATTCTCGATCGTCATGGTCCGCGCGTTCTTTACCCCTGCGGCGCGCTACTGCTCGGTCTGGCTATGCTTGCAACCAGTCAGGTTAACTACCTTTGGCAATTCTATCTGCTGGCCGGCATCAGTGCGGCGGGCATGGCAAGCCTTGGCTTTGTGGCCAATGGAGCCCTCGTATCGCGCTGGTTCGAAAGAAGAAGAGGCCTCGCCACTGGAATCGTCATGAGTGGTACAGGTTTTGGTATGTTCGTGATCATCGGGTTTTTCATTCCCTGGGTGATTGCCAATTTTGGTTTCAGGTCCGGCTACATCATCCTCGGCCTGCTAGCAATCGGCATAGTAGTGCCCCTCGGCGTCTTTGTTATGCGGTCGGGGCCTGCGGACGTGAACCAGCTGATGGACGGTGACCAGGGTCCTGAAGGAGCCTCCGTAGAGACCACTGGGCACCGGCGGATGCCCGCAAGGGTTGTTGATCCTGAATGGGCGAACCAGGAATGGACCATACGCTCCGCGCTCCGCACCCACCGCTTCTGGGCACTGCTTGTCATGGCGATGTCGTTCCCCTTTGGACTTTATTCGGTCATGCTCCATCAGGTCCAGTACGCAGTGGATGCAGGGTTCGACGTGGCAGTGGCAAGTGGCGCCTTCGGAATGATCGGGTTCTGGGGAATGGTCGGAAAATTTACCTGGGGCGCAATTTCGGATCGCGTCGGCAGAGAAATGGCATGGCTGATGGGCTCTGTCTGCTTCATTCTGGGTGTGCTGGTGTTGCTTGCGATAGATGACCCGTCTGATGTGGCACTGCTGTATCTGTTCAGTGCCCTGTTCGGCCTGGGGTACGCCATTGCACAGCCGCTGGGAACAGCAATGACCGCAGATTTGTTCCAGGGAAGAAATTTCGGCGCAATCTTTGGCTGCATAGCAGTAGGCACTGGCCTTGGCGGCGCATTTGGCCCGGTTTTTTCGGGCTACATTCACGACGTGACCAATAGCTACCAGACGGCCTTTTTCGTCGCCATACTGCTCGTTGCAACATCAACGATTGCAGTCTGGGTAGCCGGCCCGCGGAAGGTCAGAAGGGTTCAGGGCAGGGCACTGCCGCCAACCCGACCCGCCGCCTAGTGGGCCACGCGGTAGCTTGTTCACGGAAAGACCAAACCGACTGGTTTGCGCTTGATAGTCGAAACCAGCCAGCATCATGCTGCGCTTTTTTCACTTGGTCATTGAAACCGCCCTTTCATACGGGTAGACCTTGCGCTCCTTTCCTTTTGAGTCTGCGCGTTTTTCCGTGCGCAACTATAGTCGGGGTTACTATCGGGCAGGGCCGTTCGCCGCTCACCGATCCTGGACGATTGCGGTCGGACCTGTTCCAAATGACGGCGCTACCGGCAACCCTTGTGACTGAGAGGAGCTCTTGCAACTGATCAACGGTGGTGAGGTCTTGCAGTTTCATGAGGGTTTTCATCTCCCCATCATGAACGGACCTCGCGCCAGCTCCAGACTCACTTCATATTGGACAAGCCTGCCACTTGCGAGAAACCCCTCAAATGTTTATCTTTTTCCGATTTCTTTATGGGCTTAGGCCCGAGTTACAGGATCCAGAGCGCATGAACGGAGCCGAAGCCCTCCTCGAGACCCTCGCTGCCAGCGGCGTAGAAGTCTGTTTTGCCAACCCCGGCACCTCGGAGATGCAGTTGGTCTCCGCCATAGGCAAAACGGGGCGGATACGACCGGTGCTGTGCCTGTTCGAGGGCGTGGCCTCGGGCGCCGCGGACGGCTACGGGCGCATGGCCGACAAACCGGCCATTACTCTTCTGCATGTGGCCTCCGGCTTCGCCAACAGCCTGGCCAACCTGCACAACGCCCGCCGGGCGGGCTCGCCCCTGGTGAATATTGTCGGCGACCATGCCAGCTACCACCTGCAGTATGACGCACCGCTCACCTCGGACCTGCCAGCACTCGCGGCATGGGCCTCCGCCTGGACGCGGGTTGCCGGGTCGCCGGACGACCTCGCCGCCGCCGGTGCTGCGGCCGTTGCCGAGGCGCGGGCAGAAAACGGGCGCATCACCACCGTGATGGTGCCCGCGGATCACGCCTGGAACGAGGCATCGGGTGCAGCAGCAGTGGCGCCGCCACAGGTCGCGCCGGCCGTGGCGCAGGAGACCATCGCGCAGACCGCCAACCACCTGAAGCGCGGCAGTCCGACGGTGCTCTTCCTCGGTGGACGGGCCCTCCGCGAAGAGAACCTCTACCGTCTCGGTCAGATCGCCGCCGCCACCGGGGCACGTCTGCTCTGCCAGGTGTTCCCGGCGCGGCTGCAGCGCGGCGCCGGGAGGGTCGCCGTGGAGCGTCTGCCCTATTTTGCCGAGCAGGCCACGGAGGCTCTCGCCGGCACTGAGCACCTGATCCTTGTTGGCGCCCCAGCACCGGTCAGCTTCTTCGCCTACCCGGACAAGGCCAGCTGGCTAGCCCCGGCTGGCTGCGGGGTGAGCACCCTTGCCACCGCAGCGGAGGACATCGACGCTGCCCTCGAGGCGCTGGCCGCGGCCGTGGGCGCCAGCGGAGAACCGGCGCTGGTCGAGTGGGTGGAAACACCGGCGCCGGAGGACGGCCCCCTCGATGGACTCCTGGTCGGCCAGATTCTGGCCAGGCAGCTGCCCGAGGATGCGATCGTCGTCGACGAAGGCGCCACCAACGGTCTCGGCGCCTACCTGCTTACCGAGCGCGCCCCACGGCACGACTGGCTCACGCTCACCGGGGGCGCCATCGGTCAGGGCATCCCCGCCGCTCTCGGGGCTGCCATCGCCTGCCCCGACCGGAAGGTGATCAACCTCGAGGCGGACGGCAGCGCCATGTACACGGTGCAGGGGCTGTGGAGCCTGGCGCGGGAGAAGGTCGACACGGTGACCATTCTCTTAAACAACCGCAGCTACGCCATCCTCAACATCGAGCTGGAAAGGGTGGGTGCTGGCGAGCCCAACGCGCGCACCCTTTCCATGCTCGACCTTTCAAATCCCGACCTCGACTTCACGGCCCTGGCACGGAGCATGGGCTTGAATGCGAGCCGTGCAGGCACTGTCGCCGAGTTCGACGCGCAGCTGTCAAAGGCCCTGGCGACGCCGGGGCCCCACCTCATCGAAGCAATGGTTTGAACGCCCGGGGCCAGCAAGCCCAAGAACATCGGCAGGGTCCGGGCTGGCAACCTCTCCGTATCAACGTCCGCCATGGGCCAGAGGGAGTGTACCGCGATACCGTCACTGAAAAACTCGCGGGGCATGCCGAGGGTGCACAG
>JAWLGG010000124.1:0-7459 GCA_041685155.1 Chromatocurvus sp. | reverse complement strand
TCCGCCAGGCGCTCGGCATCGCCGGTGTGCTGGTTCAGCCACAGGCTGAAGGCGTCCTTGGCTATGCCGGCGATAAACCCCGCCGCCTCCCGGGAAGACAGCCGCTCCTTGGTCTGCCCGGAAAACTGCGGGTCGCGCAGCTTGGAGGACAGCACATAGCAGCAGCGCTCCCAGATGTCTTCCGGCGTCAGCTTCACGCCCCGGGGCAGCAGGCTGCGCAATTCACAGAATTCGCGCATGGCTTCCAGCAGCCCGCTGCGCAGGCCGTTGACATGGGTGCCGCCCTGGGCGGTGGGAATCAGGTTGACGTAGGACTCGGCCACCAGCTCGCCCCCCTCTGGCAGCCACTGCACCGCCCAGTCCACCGCGGCGTCCGCACCGCTGAAGGAGCCGGTGAAGGGCGCCTCGGGCACGCAGGGGAAGCCCCGGGTGGCGTCCGCAAGATAGTCGGTGAGGCCATCCTCGTAGAACCACTCCTCGCTCTCGCCCTTCTTTTCGTCGGTGAAGCGCACCCGCAGGCCCGGGCAGAGCACGGCCTTGGCGCGCAGTACGTGCACCAGTCGCGGCACGGAGAAATTGATCGAGTCGAAGTACTGCGGATCCGGCAGGAAGCGCAGGCTGGTGCCGGTGTTGCGTCGCCCGCAGGTGTCGATGACCTCGAGGTCGCTGACCTTGTCACCGCCGGCAAACTGCATGCGATAGACATTGCCGTCGCGGCGCACCGTCACCGTCAGCTCCTTCGACAGCGCATTGACCACCGACACGCCGACCCCGTGCAGACCGCCGCTGAAGGCATAGCTTTTTGAGGAGAACTTGCCACCGGCGTGCAGCGTCGACAGGATGACCTCGACGCCGGGTCGACCCTCCCCCGTGTGCAGGTCCACCGGCATGCCGCGGCCGTTGTCGGTCACCGTGACCCCGCCATCGGCGTGCAGCACCAGGTCGATTTCGCTGGCGTGGCCGGCCAGCGCCTCATCCACGCTGTTGTCAATGACCTCCTGCGCCAGGTGGTTGGGGCGGCTGGTGTCGGTGTACATGCCCGGGCGCTTGCGCACCGGATCCAGCCCGGTCAGGACCTCAATATCTTGCGCTGTGTAGTCGCTCATACTCTGTTCAGTTGTGGAGAATTACAGATAGCCGTTGGAGCCGAGGTCGACCTCAAGGGTGACGTCGTGCACCCGGGACACATCGCTGAGCACCCGTCCGTCGGCGTGCAGCTCGAGCCAGCGGTAGCCCGGGGCGCAGTCATCCAGGGAGAAATTGCGCTGCCCGGGGCGGAACTGCACGCAGGTGGACGGCGTGCTCATGAGCCGCACGGCGCCGCGCTCGCGTTCGTACTGCTGGTGCACGTGGCCCCAGAGTATCGCACGCACGCCGGGGTGGGCGTCCAGCGTTTCGAAAAACGTCGCTGCATCGGCGACCATCTGCTGGTCAAGCCAGGTACAGCCGATGGGCACCGGCTGGTGGTGCAGGCAGATCAGGCTGTACAGGCCGTCGGCGGTTGCCGCCGCCAGCAGCCGGTCCAGCCGCGCCAGCTCTGCATCGCCCAGGTGGCCGCCGACCTGCCCCGGAAGCTGAGAATCGAGCAGGACTATCTGCCAGCGCCCCAAACGGACCTCACCGGCGAGCCGGGTGTCGCCGGCCACCGAGAGCATCATGGCGCGATCGTCGTGGTTGCCCGGCAGCCACACGTTTTCCGCCGCGAGCCCAGCGAAATAGTCCAGCAGGCGCTCATAGGCGCCTCGCTCACCGTGATTGGACAGGTCGCCGGTGCCGAGCACGAGATCGATGACCGGCTGTTCACTGCGCACCAGGTCGAGCACCGCCTGCAGCGAACGGTCCGTGTCCATGCCGAGCAGCTTGCCATTGGCCTCGCCCTGCAGATGCGTGTCTGTTACCTGCACCAGACGCACGACGTCACCCGTATGTGCAAGCGTTCGCGCCGGGCCGGCGGCAGGCAGAGTCATGCTAGACCTGGGGTGTACGGCGAAGGCTGCCGGGAAAGCTCGCGAGACCGTTGGCGAGACAGTGCTCCAGCCAGTCCGCCAGGAAGCGATTCTGCTGGTTTTTCTCGTCCTGCTGATGCATGGCCGGGTTCGGGTAGGCGTAGCGCGCCTGCACCGCACCGCTGGCCTGAAAGGAGCCCACCTCCAGCATGGCGGCGTCGTGATAGGCGCGCAGCTCCATCTGCAGCGGTGCCAGCCAGGCCTTCGCCAGCGGCCGCGAGCCGATGCGGAAGATCGTGGTATAGCGACTGCGCTCGATCACCTCGATGGACACGCGTTCGTCGGCAAGGGCGAACTCGGTGCGATTGCTGACCTCATAGGCGGGAAACAGTCGCATCATGCGGGCATAGTTCGCCTCGCAGACCGCGTGCAATCCGGTCAGGTCCACTGTATAGCGCTGTCTAGCCATGACGGTTGCTGATGCCGAAGCTCTCCCTGATGCAGGCCGCGGGGAAGTGTAACACCTGTCATGTGTGGCGCCAGCGACGGCCCGGGCTTTTGTTAACTGTGGCACATGCGCGGCATACAGCGTCCTGCTACAATCCGGGTCCGGATTTTCCAGAATGTACAGGATACCCCACCGATGCAGATTCGCGCGGCGATCCCCCTTTTTCTGGCGCTGGTGTTCTCCTCCCAGATAGCGCGCGCCGACTCCCTGCGGGACATTTATGAAATGGCGCTGGAGAACGACGCCCAGCTGCGTTCCGAGCAGGCACAGTATCGCGCCACACTGGAGACCGAGAACACGGCCCGGGCGGCCCTGCTGCCCCAGGTCACCGGCACCTACGACTACACCGATACCGAGCGCACCTCTGACCAGGAGAACGTCTCTGTCGACCCCGACACCGGGCAGATCGGCGTCACGCCGACATCGACCCTGCTGGATACCGAGCAGTACGGGTACACGTTCTCGCTGCAGCAGGCCATTTTCGATCTGCCCGCCTGGTTTACCTTTCAGTCCGGCAAGGAAATCACGCGGCAGGCGGAAGCGACCTTCGCCGCCAACCAGCAGAATCTTATCCTGCGCGTCGTGGAGGCCTATCTGGAGGTGCTGCGAACCCAGGACAACCTGGAGGCGACCCGGGCGCAGGAGCGCGCCTTCGAGCGCCAGCTGGAGCAGACCCGGCAACGTTTTGATGTGGGCCTGATCGCGATTACCGACGTGCACGAGGCCGAGGCGGCCTACGATCTGGCCCAGGTCAACCGCATCGTGGATGAAAACAACGTGGACGTCGCACTCGAGCGCCTCTCCGTCCTTACCGGGCGCCAGCACAGCAACCTGGATGTCCTCGACGAGGAGTTCGACATCAAGAAACCCGAGCCGCTGGACCGCTCGGCCTGGGTCGAGTTCGCCCTGGCCAACAACTTCAACCTCAAGGCCGCCAGGTATGCCGAGGAAGCGGCGCGGCAGAGCGCGAAGGCTAGCAGGATGGCCCACGCCCCGACGCTGCGCGGCAGCGCCAGCTACTCGGACAACGAAACCGAGGGTCTGCTGGAGCGGACGCCGGCAACGCCTTTCGACGCCTCGCCGGACAGCCAGACGGAAATCACCTCCTTCGGCCTGACGCTGGAAGTGCCCATTTTCTCCGGGGGTGCGGTCAGCGCCGAGCGTCGGCGCGCGGCTCAGGAATTCATCGGGGCGCGCGAGGACCGTATCAACCTGTCGCGCAATACGGTGACCAATGCCCGCTCCCTGCACATGACGGTCCTCAGCGACGTCGCCCGCGTCGCCGCGCGGCGCCAGAGCATCGTCTCCTCGCAGAGTGCCCTGGATGCCACCCAGGCGGGTTACGAGGTGGGCACGCGCAACATCGTCGACGTGCTCAATGCCCAGAACACCCTGTTCGCGGCACAGCGGGACTACGCCAATTCCCGCTACGACTACGTGCTCAACATGCTGCGCCTGAAAGAGCAGGCCGGCCTGCTCAGCCCGGAGGACATCTACGCACTGGACAACGCCCTGGAAGATCCGCCGGCCCCCACCGCCTCGGGCAACTAGAAGGCCAGCGCCTAAGCTCCCGGGGACAGCAGCAGTCGCTGCACCAGCGCCTCGATCCGCGCCCGCGCGCCGCGATTGGCGCGCACCGCTTCGCGTCCCGCCCGGCCCATGTCGTCCCGCCTGTCGGCATCCCGGGCCAGTTCGCACAGCGCCAGGCCCAGCTCATCGACGTCTGCAACAATCCGCAGTGCACCGCCGGCCAGCAGCAGGTCCCGCACCGCGACGAAGTTGAACAGCGAGGGGCCGGACAGCACCGGCACCCCGAGAGCGGCGGGTTCCAGCAGGTTGTGCCCGCCCCGCGGCACCAGGCTGCCGCCGACAAAGGCGACATCGGCAGTGCCGAAAAGCAGGAGCAGTTCACCCACCGTGTCCCCCAGCACGACCGCCAGTTCCGCCTGCGGCGACTCACCCAGGCTGCGGCGACCGGTTCGCCACCCGGCGGCCACACAGCGCGCGTACACCGCCTCGAAGCGCTCGGGATGCCTCGGTACCAGGACCAGCAGCGCCGTCGGCAGCTCCCGGCGCAGGCGGGCAAACGCCGCCAGCACCGCCTCGTCCTCACCGGCATGCGTGCTCGCCGCCAGCACCACGAAGCGCCCGGCGCAGCCCCACTCGGCCACGAGGGCACGGGCGCGCACGGCAAAGTCGGCAGGGATCTCGATATCGAACTTGATGTTGCCGCAGACGCTCAGGCGTCGCGAGGGCACGCCGAGCATCGCAAAGCGGTCAGCGTCATCCTGAGACTGGCAGGCCACGTGACTGACGCAGTCCAGCATGTCGCGACCGAAGCGGCCCAGCCGGGCGTAACCGCGTCGGGAGCGCTCGGACAGGCGGGCATTGGCCAGCAGCACGGGGCAGCTGCGCTGCCGGCAGGCATGCAGAAGATTCGGCCAGAGTTCGGTCTCCATCAGCAGGAGCAGGCGCGGCGGATAGCGCGTCAGGAAGCGGCCGACAGCGCCGGGAGTATCCAGCGGGGCATAGACATGCACCACGCGCCCGCCGAACAGGTTGCGCACCTGGTCGGAGCCGGTGGGCGTGGTCGTGGTGACAACGAGGGTGACGTCGGGGAACTCCGCCAGCAGGAACTCCACCAGCGGTCGCGCGGCGAGCGTCTCACCGAGAGAGACGGCGTGCAGCCAGATAACGCGGTCGGACAGGGACAGCGGCGCGGCGCTGTCCCTTCCGGGCGCAAGGCCCAGGCGCTCGCCCCAGCGCCGACGATACGCCGGCGTTACCCGCGAACGCCACAGCAGACGCAGGAAGACCAGGGGCAGGAGCAGGCGAAACACTGCGCTGTACAGGTGGCGCATGCGGGGACCGGGCCGGGACACAGGGACGGACAGCATAGCGAGGCCCCGATGCGCTTGCCAGCGACAGCGGAAAACGCTAGTTTGCAGCGCTTTCGACAGCCCGACGGGACCCGCCATGGCCCTTGATCTGCCCCTGCCCATCGACAGCGTCAAGGGCTTTCTGTCAGCCGATGAGGGCGAAGCACTCTACCGCCACGGGCAATCCGGGTGCGCGCTCGGGCCGCTGCTGGAAATCGGCAGCTACTGCGGCCGCTCCACGATCTACCTCGCGCTTGCCTGTCGTGACGCCGATGGCTACGTTTTTGCCGTGGATCATCACCGCGGCTCCGAGGAGCACCAGCCCGGCGAGCTGTTCCACGACCCCGACCTGCTCGACACGCGCAGCGCTCGCGTCGATACCTTCCAGGCGTTCCGCCACAACCTGCTGCGCGCGGGCATCGAGGAGTGGGTGATACCTGTCGTCGCGCCGTCCACGCGCTTTGCTGCCTGCTTTCAGGGCGCGCTCGGGCTGGTGTTCATCGATGGTGGCCACAGCCTGGACGCGGCGCTGGCGGACTACCGGGCATGGTCGATGCACCTTGCCCCGGGCGGGCTGCTCGCCATTCACGATGTCTATCCCGATGCGGCAGGGGGCGGCCAGGCCCCGATCACCGTCTATCGACTGGCGCTCGCCTCGGGACTTTTCACAAGGGTCGACAGCGTCGGCAGCCTGCGGGTCCTGCGCCGACTGGGCTGATGGTCAGTTGGCCGGCTTGCCGCGCTTGGCGCGGCGCCCGGTGTCGCTCGATGCCAGCAGGTCCACCCGGGTAAAGAGCCCCGAGGCGGCGCTGTGCCCGGTCAGCGCATCCGCGGCGAGCAGGATCGCGCCGGCAGTCCAGGTGGGCTTTTCCTCCGGCCACAGCAGATCCTCGGCAAACTGGTAGCCGGTCCAGTAGGCTCCGTCGCTGCAGCGCCACTGGTGCAGCCAGCTGTAAACCTCAACGGCGCGCGCGTGATCCCCCGCCGCCAGCAGCGCCATGACCAGCTCGCAGGATTCGGCCACGGTGACCCAGGGCTCCTCGACCACGCAGCGACAGCCCAGCCCGCTCTCGACAAAGGCATCCCAGCGCGCCGCAAGGCGCGCGCGGGCGGCCCTGCCCTGGAAGACGCCGGTCATCACCGGATAGAACCAGTCCATTGAGTAGCGCGCCTTGGATTCCCAGGTGCGGTCAAATCGCTCCGGACGCTCGCGCAGCGCGGCACCCAGGCGGCGGCGTGCACTGACCCATTCCGGACGCGGGTCGTGGACGGCGACGGCGATATTGATGGCGCATTCAAGGCTCTTGTAGATGGAGCTGCAGCCGGTCACCAGGGCGTCGCCCATGGCACGGCCCGATGCATCCACGGCCCAGTTGATGTCGCCGTGAGACGTCTGCTGCCCGAGCACGAAACCGATTGCCGCGCGCACCATCGGCCAGGCGCGCAGCAGGAACTCCCGGTCGGCGCTGACCAGGTAGTGATGCCAGACGCCGGTTGCGACATAGGCGACGAAGTTGGTTTCGCGGCGCTCCCGGTTCCCGGCAATGTCGCCGCGATACGCGGCCCACCAGCTGCCATCCTCCAGCTGCTGCGCCTGCAGCCAGGCATAGGCGCGCTCTGCCGCGGCCAGCTCACCACCGATGGACAGGCCCATCGCCGCCTCGACGTGATCCCAGGGATCCGTGTGCCCGCCCTCGAACCAGGGAATCTCCCCGTTGCCGCGCTGTACCCGTAGCAGAAATTCCACGGTCGGGCGCAGGAAGTGCCCGGGAAACAGGCCCGGCCCCAGGTACAGGCCACTCACGCCGCCCCGCCCCTGCGAAAATACATGACCACGCTCTTGCCCATCCAGGGATCCAGCAGGCGCTCCAGCGCCCGCGTCATCCAGGGGCGCTCGAACATGTCCCATACCAGCAGGCGGTGATAGCCGCGCACCAGGGCGTTGTGCTCCCGCGTGCGCCAGAAGAGGCACTGCAGCCACCAGTAGGGCACGTGCAGGGAGTGGGCACCGTGGCGGCGATAGCAGTCGAAGCCCAGGTCCGCAATCTGCGCCTGCAGCTGGCGCCGGCTGAAGATGCGCAGGTGTCCCCCCGGGACCCGGTGGTAGGCGCTGCTGAGCCACCAGC
>JAWLGG010000123.1:0-7460 GCA_041685155.1 Chromatocurvus sp. | reverse complement strand
GAATGTCTCGGCGCCCACATGATCGGGCCGGAAGTCACGGAGCAGATTCAGGGCTACGCGGTAGCCCTGGCCATGGAGGCCACCGAAGAGGACCTGAAGCGCGCCATCTTCCCGCACCCCACGCTGTCGGAATCGATGCACGAATCCGTGCTCGACGCCTATGGCGTATCCGTCAACCAATAGGAGCCCGTGCGCAATGCCAGCACACGCACTGCCCATAGCAGACACGCTGTTTACCTGGCCCGCAGAGACGCCCGAACTGCTGGGCAGTCGCTGCCGCCGCTGCGGCGAACACGCCTTCCCGGCGCAGGCGGACTGTCGCAGCTGCTCTGCAAGTGACAGCGAAACCGTGACCCTGGGCAACCGCGGCACCCTGTGGACCTGGACCGTACAGGGCTTCCTGCCCAAGCCACCCTACGCCGGCGGCGAAACCGCGGAGACGTTCACGCCCTACGGCGTCGGCTATGTCGAGATGCCCTGCGGCCTGCGGGTGGAATCCCGGCTCAAGCCGAACACGCCGGAAGCCCTGCGCATCGGCATGCCGATGAAGCTGATCATAGAACCCCTCTTTCGCGACGCCGACGGCAATGACGTCCTCGTGTTCGCGTTCGATGCCGACGCGGAGGCCTGAGCTGATGGACGTTTCAATTATCGGACTCGGGATGCACCGCTTCGGTCGCACCCCGGCGCGCTCCGGCGTGCAGCAGGGTGCGGTTGCCGTTCGCGCTGCCCTCGCCGACGCCGGCGTCGACTGGAAGCAGATCCAGTTCGCCTACGGCGGCAGCCAGGACGCGGGCAATGCCGACGCCCTGGTCAACGAGCTCGGCCTCACCGGCCTGCAGTTCACCAATATCTGGAACGGCTGCGCCACCGGTGGCAGCTCGCTGCACGCGGCCTACTCGGCCATCAAGTCGGGTGAATACGACCTCGGCGTGGTGGTCGGGTTCGACAAGCACCCCCCCGGCGCCTTCAATCCCGACCCCGCCGAATGGGGCCTGGGCGACTGGTATGGCCAGGCCGGTCTCATGCTGACCACGCAGTTCTTCGCCATGAAGATACAGCGCTACATGCACGACCACGGCATCACGGAACAGGCGCTGGCGCGGGTCGCCGAGAAGGCCTTCCACAACGGATCACTCAACCCCGAGGCCTGGCGCCAGCAGCCCCTGTCCCAGGAAGAGATCCTGGCCTCGATGATGGTCAGTCATCCGCTGCGCAAGTACATGTTCTGCAGCCCCGCGGAGGGCGCCGTGGCGCTCGTGGTCTGCAATGAGAAGATCGCCCGCCAGTTCACCTCGCATCCGGTCACGCTGAAGACCGCGGTTGTGCGCAGTCGCTACTACGGCAGCTTCGAAGTCTTCAGCCCGTCGCAGGCGCCGGTGGTCAATGACGCACCGACGCAAACAGCCTCCCGCGCTGCATTCGAGCAGGCCGGCATCGGGCCGGATGACGTCGACGTCCTGCAGCTGCAGGACACCGACTCCGGGGCGGAGATCATTCACATGGCCGAGAACGGCTTCTGCGAGCACGGTGAGCAGGAACACCTGCTGCGCGAGGGTGCAACGCGCATCGACGGGCGCATGCCGGTGAACACCGATGGCGGCTGCCTCGCGAACGGCGAGCCCGTGGGCGCCTCGGGCCTGCGCCAGGTGCACGAGGTCTGCCTGCAGCTGCGCGGCCAGGCCGGAGCCCGCCAGGTCGCGGGTGAGCCGCGGGTGGGCTATACACACGTCTACGGCGCGCCGGGAATCAGCGGCGTCAATATCGTTACACGATAACAAGTCGGGCGAGTACGCGCCCGCTTACGAAGGAGAGCGACCATGTCACAGGAACAGTCAGTCAGGAAACAGGGCGGCGACAAGCGGTGTGAGGGTGTCTCGTTCCAGGATCTGCTCGACCTGGAGGAGGTGCCGGTCCCCGACTACCTGCGCCAGCAGAGCAACCCCTACCTGGGCGACGAGGACATCAGCGTCGACCGCTACATTTCCCAGGAATTCAACGACCTGGAGAAAGAGCGACTGTGGCCGAAGGTGTGGCAGATGGTGTGCCGGGAAGAGGACATCCCCGAAGCCGGTGACCACCATGTCTACGAGATCTTCGCGCAATCGGTCATTGTGGTGCGCACGGAGTCCGGCGCCATCAAGGGCCTGATCAACTCCTGCCTGCACCGCGGCCGTGCGCTACGCGACGAGGGCGGCTGCGTCAACCAGTTCCGCTGCCCGTTCCACGGCGCCACCTGGAGCCTGGACGGGGAGTTCAAGGGGATTCCCTGTGAATGGGATTTCCAGCACCTGGTCAGCCGCGACATGCGCCTGCCGGAAGTGCTGGTGGATACCTGGGGCGGTTTCGTGTTCATCAATTTCGATGGCGATGCCGAGCCGCTGGAGACCTACATGGAAGTTTTCCCGGAGCACTTTTCCCGCTACCCGCTTGAGGATTACTACAAGGGCGTGCACGTGCAACGGGTGGTGAACTGCAACTGGAAAGTGGGGGCCGAGGCCTTCATGGAGTCCTTCCATACCGTGGAGACGCACAAGCAGATTCTCACCTTCACCGGCGACGCCAACTCCCAGTACGACACCTTCGGCGACAACGTCAGCCGCTCCGTGACGCCGATGGGCGTACCCAGCCCACACCTCGAGGGCATCACGGAAGAGGCCATCATGCGCGACATTCTCAAGCTGTCCGGGCGCATGGCGCTGGACAGTGACGAAGGTATCGACATGCCCGAAGGTCTCACTGCGCGCAAGTACGTGGGCGACATGAACCGCAGGATCTTCGAGGAGGCCTCGGGCACCGATCTCTCGGATGCCACCCTTGCCGAGCTCGAGGACGCCATACTGTACAGCCTGTTCCCCAATTTCCAGGTGTGGATCGGCTATCACGGCAACATCGTCTACCGTTTCCTGCCCTACGGTGACTCACCGGACAAGTGCCTGTTTGACGTAATGGTTCTGCTTCGCTACCCGAAGGGCTCGGAGCGCCCCAGCGCGGCTCCCGTACACCGCCTGGGCGATGACGAGCCCTTCTCCAACGCCGAGGAACTCGGCGCCCTCGGCCCGGTATTCGACCAGGATGACGGCAACATGGGTTCAGTGCAGCGCGGCATGAAGGCATCGCACAAGAAGGCGGTGAGCCTGGCCAGCTACCAGGAGAGCCGTATCCGGCACCTGCACCAGACCATCGACAAATACATCAACGGCCAGGCCTGAGGCCCGGCGGGAGCGAAGCATGCCCGAACATGACCATATCGCCGGACGCATCAACTGCGTCCTCGTCGCCGGCGGGCAGTGGCACGACATCGATTTTGCGCGCCTGGAACTGCTCAAGCTGCTGGCGGAAGACGACCGTATCCGCGTGCGGGTCTTCGAGGACTACGAGAACCTCGACGCCCTCGCCGAGGCCGACTTCCTCGTCAGCTATACCTGCAACGTCATCCCCTCGCTGACTGCCCAGGAAGCCCTGCGCGACTGGGTTGCCGCCGGGGGTCGCTGGTATGCGCTGCACGGGACCAACTCCGTAATCCGCATGATGTCCGATGGGCTCTTCGGCACGCCGGACTGGGCGCCACTGCACATGGAAACCCTGGGCTCGATGTTCCGCTCACACCCGCCCATCGCACCCTACACCGTCAGCGTCGCCGATCCGAAGCACCCCATGGTGTCGGATCTGGAGAGCTTCGAGAGCACCGACGAGCTGTACCTGATGAAGACCTACGGTGAGCTGCACGTGTTGCTGGATACCGAGTTCGGCGGCGATGCGCCTGGCTTTGTCGAGGATCACTGGGAACAGCAGCGGCACCCGGTGCTCTACACCCACGCCGTGGGCGAGGGCAGCGTGCTGTATCTCACGCTGGGCCACTGCCGGCATCACTATGACATGCAGCCGATGATGGATTTCTGGCCGGACAAGGAGCGCTGTGCCTGGGATCTGCCGGTGTTCTATACACTGCTGCGCCGCGGCCTGCGCTGGGCCATCGAGCCCATCGACGCCGCGACGGCGAAGGCAAGGGAAGCGGCGGAGCAGGCGCAGGCCTGAGCCACCGCCGCAGGGTCCGCACCGGGAAACAGGCCCCGATGGCGGGCACCGCAATACGCCTTGCACCCCAGCCAATATAAAAAACGGTACATATTGTTTTTTGTTGGCAAGTGCCGCATTATTTCTGCGCAGCAGAAAATCGACCGACGATAAAAATAACCCAGAGGCACCTACAATGCAGAACAGCAACACCGTACGCGTACGCATGTCCCGCGTCACTCCCAACTACGCCAGATTCACGCCAGCCCCCATGGCACTCGCCATGCTGACACTGGCGGGACTCGCCGCGCCGGGTACCGTGTATGCACAGGGCAGTCCCGCGGCCCAGCTGGAGGAAGTGGTGGTCACCGCACGCAAGCGCAGCGAATCCCTGCAGGATGTTCCCGTCGCCATCACCGCCCTGTCCGCCGGCATGATTGAGCGCGGCAACGTCAACTCCATTGTCGACGTGAAGAAAATGGCCCCCAACGTGGAAATGGTCGAGCAGCCCTTTGCCGGCGGGGCGCTGAGTGCCTCGATCCGCGGCATTGGCCTGGATGACCTGGAAAAAACCTTCGAGCCCACCGTCGCCGTCTCCATCGACGGCGTCTTCCTGGCGTCCTCCGCCGGTGCCAACGTCGACCTGTTCGACGTAGAGGGGATCGAGATCCTCCGCGGGCCCCAGGGCACGATCTTCGGCAGGAATACCATTGGCGGCGTGATCAACATCACCCGCACCAAGCCGACGAAGGAGTTTGGCGTCCGGGTGGAAACCACGCTGGACGAGTTCAACCGCCAGGACTTCAAGGCCGTGGTCAACATGCCCCTTGGCGAGAAGGGCGGCATCAAGATCGGCGGTCGCTCCCTGACCAGCGACGCGTTTACCGACAACGTCACCCGCAATGAAAACAACCCGGACAACCGCGACCTCACCAGCAGCACAGTCTCGGTGCTGTACGAGTTCACGGAGAATTTCACCGCCCAGTTCACCTGGGACAACTACAACGACAACACGCGCCTGGTGGACCAGCTGAACATCAGCTCGCGGGGCAACGACCCCACCAGCCCGGACTTCAACCCGGCCGATGCGCCCTTCCAGGGTGCGAATGATTTCGCCGTAATCGGACCGGCCTTCGGGGCACCCGGGTCCGGCGACCTGTCGGCCGCGAATGACTTCGAGACTACCTACTCGGGCGGCAAGTTCATGAGCACCATCCAGGGCAACAACTACACGCTGGCCCTGAACGGCGCGATCGGCAACCACACCGTCAAGTTCATCACCGCGCGCTCCGACACCCGTGAGACCATGGACATCTGCTCCTGGGGTTCACCCACCGCGGGCTCCCTGTTCCCCTTCGGGACGGGCACCGCGGACAACCCGGCCGACCAGCCCTGTTTCTTCCCGGTGCTGCGCGAGCAGGCGTTCGAGCAGGCCTCGACTGAGCTGCAGATCAACTCCGATTTCGACGGACCTCTGAATTACGTGGCGGGGCTCTATTACCTGACCAGCGAGGCGCCCTTCGCGACCGGGCCGGTGCAGATTATCGAGTCCAACCAGGACCTCGATGCCCGGGCGATCTACGCCGAGTTCACCTACGACTTCAACGACAACTGGGGCCTGACCGCCGGCGCGCGCTACACCGAAGAGGAGAAGGACTTCTTCGTACAGACGCCCGCAGGCGATTTTGCCAATGGCTCCGAGTTCGAATTCGAGGACGACGAGATCACCTACCGCGTCATCCTCGAACGCAACCTCGACTTCGGCATGGCCTACGCCTCCTATTCCACCGGCTTCCGCTCCGGCGGCTTCAACGCCCGCGGCACCACACCCAACTCCGTCGGGCCCTACGGCTCGGAGAGCGTGGACACCATCGAAGTGGGCATCCGCAGCGAGTGGTTCGACAACCGCCTGACGATCAACGCCACCTATTTCGACTCCGTGTACAAGGACAAGCAGGAACAGGTGGTGACCGCCGGCGACGGCAGCTTCATCTTCAACGGCCAGCCCGAGGACTGCGGTGGCCCGACCTGCACCTTCGTATTCAATGCGGGGGAAGTGGAGAGCAGCGGCATCGAGATCGAGGCCATGGCGCTGGTCGCCGACTCGCTCACCCTGCGGGCCTCACTGGGAACGCTGGATGCGGACTACACGAAGTTCGACTATGCGGGCCTGGGCGATATCGCCAACCGCGCGCAGGTGACCTACGCGCCGGAACTCACCTACAACCTCGGCGCGGAATACGTTGTCCAGGCGCCCGGTGGCGAGATCATCTTCAACGGCAACTTCAAGTACACCGACGACTCCTGGGGGCGTACGGATTTTGCGACCTATGACTACCAGTACGGTCCCGATATCCTGATCGAAAGCTTCGAGGTTCTCGACCTGTCCGCCACCTATCGTCGCTCACTGGGGGACGGCATGTTCACGGCCCGGGTCTACGGAACGGACGTCCTTGAGGATGGCGGTCGCATCGCGCGGCCCTTTGATGCCGGTTCCTTCGCGTTCGCGGCCCTGGTGCCGCGGCGGACCTTCGGCGTCACCTTCGGCTATGAGTTCTAGTCGACACGCAGCGGCGCCGGCTGACCCTTGACGCAAAAAAACCCGCTCCGGCACGGCTGCCGGAGCGGGTTTTTTACTATCGGGCCAGCCGGCCTAGAACTGCAGGCGCTTGGTAAAGCCGCCGTCGATCACCACGTTGGTACCCGTCGTGAAGGAAGCCCGCGGGCTGACGAGGAAAGCCACCTGATCGGCGACTTCCAGCGCCCTGCCCATGCGGCCCATGGGAATGGCGGCGACGGTTGACTCGTAGATTTCCGGCATGCCCTGCTTGATCTGGTCCCAGGCACCGCCCTCGATCATGATCGGCCCCGGGCTCACGGCGTTCACGCGAATCCCCTTGCCCGCCAGGTCCTGCGCGAGATTACCGGAATAGTTGAGCAATGCCGCCTTCATGGCTGAGTAAGGCACCGCGCCCGCAAAGGCCTCCAGCGCCGCCGTGGATGAAATGACCACGATAGCCGCCGCGTCGGACTTCTCCAGGTAGGGCAGAACCGTCTGCACGCCGCGCCAGGTGGAGAGCATGTCCACCTCAAAGCCCGCTCGCCAGCCCGACTCCTCCGCGTCGGCGCCACCGGCACTGACATTGGGCACGAAGATATCGATACCGCCGAAGGCCTTCGCGCAGTCAGCCATCCACTGCTTCAGCGAGTCCGCGTCGGCGACATCCACAACATCCCCGTGCACCTTCACACCGTGCTTCTCGAGAGCGGCGACTGCCGTATCCACCTCGGCGCGGTCCCGCGCGCAGATGCCGACGTTGCAGCCCTCGGCGGCCAGCGTCTCCGCAATCTGTCGCCCGATGCCCTTGCTGGACCCTGTAATGAGGGCGCTTTTACCGCGTAGTTGTAAGTCCATTGCCTACTCCTTATCAGATTGTGATAAA
>JAWLGG010000122.1:0-7485 GCA_041685155.1 Chromatocurvus sp. | reverse complement strand
CCTCGAGAACGCGGACAACAAGCCGTTCTGAAGCGCTACAGATGACAAGAAGGAGCAAGACGGTGACGATAAAGAGAGTCAGGCGGGCGCTGGCGGTAACGCTGGCGAGTGTGGCCATCGGTGCTGGGGCGCAGATCCACCTGGCCAGCGATACGGTACGCCGCGACGCACTGGAGGCGGCCTCGCACGTGGAGCGCGCCCTCATGGTGTCCATGCGCGATGGTGTACGCCTGGCCACGCGGGTCTACCTGCCGAAGGACGCGCAGGGGCCGGTGCCCGCCATTCTCTGGCGCTCGCCCTACAACCTGAGCGAGAAGAAGACGCCCAACCCGGATTATTCGGACGCCAACCTGAAGTTCGCCCTGGACGCCGTGCAGCGCGGCTACGCCTTCGTCATGCAGAACGAACGCGGCAAGTTCTTCTCCGAGGGCGAATGGGAAATCCTCGGACGCCCGCGAACGGATGGCCACGACACCCTGAGCTGGATCGCCGAACAGGACTGGTCCAACGGCAAGGTGGGCACGATCGGCTGCTCTTCCACCGCGGAGTGGATCATGGGCCTTGGCAGCAAGCGCCACCCGGCCCATGCAGCAGCCGTGCCCATGGGCATGGGCGCCGGCATCGGGCGCATGGGTCCCTACTACGAGCAGGGCAGCTTCTACCGTGGCGGCGTACCGCAACTGCCCATGGCGGCCTGGCTCTACGGGGAGCAGAACCTGCTGCGACCGCAGTTTCCGGCGGACCTGAGCCGCGAGGAGCGCGAGCGCACCGAGCGCTTCTATGACCTGGTGCCGGAGATTCCAAAACCCGACTGGAGCAGGGGCGTCTACCACCTGCCCCTGGCGGAGATGATCACCGGCAATAGCGGTCCGCCGGGCGTGTTCGACGACATGATCCGCCGCCACCCGGACCATCCTGACTGGTACGATGGCGGTCTCTATCACGACAACGAGGACTTCACCGTCCCCGCCCTTTGGGTAAACTCCTGGTTCGACCTCTCGGTCGGTCCCAACCTCGCCCTCTACGAGCACGTACGTACGCAGTCCAGCGACGCGCGCATCCGCGATGCCCAGTACATGATCGTGGCGCCGACCGAGCACTGCCACATGTACCGCCTGCGCGAACCGCACGTGGTGGGCGATCGCGACATGGGCATCGTCAACTTCGGCCTAGACGGGATCGTCTACGACTTCTTCGACCACTATATGAAGGGCGAGGACAACGGCTTCGCCAGCGGCGAGGAGCCGCGCGTGCGCTACTTCGCCATGGGTGAGAATGTGTGGCGGGAAGCGCAGGACTGGCCACCCGAGGACGCGACGACGCGCACGCTCTACCTGAGCAGCGACGGCGGCGCCAACACCCTGGCCGGTGACGGTCGCCTGGTCGAGGATCTGCCCACCGAGGCAGACGAAGACAGCTTCCGCTACGATCCGCTGAACCCCGTGCCCTCCCTCGGTGGCAATGTGTGCTGCCTGGACGATGCGGTGAAGCCCGGCAGCGTCGACCAGCGCCCCATCGAGGCGCGGGCGGACGTGCTGGTGTATACCAGCGCGCCCCTTGCGGAGGACCTGGAAGTCAGCGGTCCTGTGGAAGTATTGCTGCACGTGTCCTCGGATGCCCGGGATACAGACTTCACCGCCAAACTGCTGGACGTGGCGCCGGACGGCACCGCCTGGAACCTGGACGAAAGCATACAGCGCGCCCGCTACCGGGAGGGCTACGACCGGGAGGTCTTCCTCGAGGACGACGAGGTGGTCGAGTTGCGCCTCGGCCCGCTGGTCACCAGCAACGTGTTCAAGGCCGGACACCGCATCCGCGTGGAGATCTCCAGCAGCAACTTCCCGCGCTTTGCGCGCAACCTGAATACCGGTGGCGATATCGCCACCGAAATCGAGCCAGTGGTCGCGAACAACGCCGTGCATCACGGCCCCGGGCACCCCTCGCGCATCGTGCTGACCACGGTTCCCACCAGGGAGGCTCCCTGAACATGCTGATGAACCCGCTGACCCTGGCCCGCGGCGCCACACTTCTGCTCGGCGCTGCCTTTGTGCTGGCCACACTCGTCCAGGCCGATCCCGGCTCCACCGGCCCGGCGCCCTACGCACCGCACCACGACTACTACTCCTTCGCCGAGACCGACCGCGTAATCACGAAGCACCTGGCGCTGGACCTGGCCGTGGACTTCGAGCGCAAGCGCCTGGAGGGCAGCGCCACCCTGCACATGCAGCGGCTTGACCCTGCGCTGACGCAGGTGGTGCTGGATACCCGCGACCTGAGCATCCTCGACGCACACGTCTCCCTGCCCGGCGCGGATGAGCAGTGGCGCGCGGCCTTTCATCTCGGCGAGCGACACCCTCTGCTCGGCCGGCCCCTGGTCATTGAGTTCCCCGAGGGCTTTGATCCCGGGGAGGACTTCGAGCTGACGGTGGCCTTCGCGACAAATCCGGATGCTTCGGCCCTGCAGTGGCTGCCACCGGCCCTCACCGCGGGGGGTGAGCACCCGCTCATGTTCTCCCAGTCCCAGGCCATCCACGCGCGCAGCTGGGTGCCCCTGCAGGACACGCCCGCGGTACGCATCACCTACGAGGCCACGGTGCGTACACCGGATGACATGCGCGCCGTGATGAGCGCGGACAACGACCCGGACACGCCGCGGGACGGCGAATACCACTTCGAGATGCCCCAGCCCATTCCTTCCTACCTGCTGGCGATTGCCGCGGGCGACCTGCACTTCGAGGCCCTGGGCGAGGACACGGGGGTGTACACAGAACCGGCGCTGCTGGAGGCCTCCGCCTGGGAGTTCGCCGGCACCCAGGACATGCTGGACCTCGCGGAGAAGCGCTTCGGTCGCTACGACTGGGGACGCTATGACCTGCTCATCCTGCCGCCGGCCTTTCCCTACGGCGGCATGGAGAACCCGCGGCTCTCCTTCATCACCTCCAGCGTGCTCGCGGGCGACCGCAGCCTGGTATCTCTCATCGCCCACGAACTGGCCCACTCCTGGTCCGGCAACCTGGTGACCAACCGCACCTGGCGGGACATCTGGCTCAACGAGGGCACCACGAGCTATCTGGAGGCGCGCCTGATGGAAGCCCTCTACGGCGAGGACCGGGCCGACGAGGAGCGCGTACTCACCTGGCTCGGCCTCGAGGGGGACCTCGAACGGGTGCCGGAGCGCTTCCAGGCGCTGGCACCGGAGCAGGTGCTGCCCGAGGACGGCGAGAGCCCCCAGCAGGGCATGCAGTACGCCAAGGGGCAGTTCTTCCTTGAGCACATGGAGCGACAGTTCGGACGCGATCGCTTCGATCCCTTCATGCAGGGCTATTTCAAGGCCTTCGCCTGGCAGTCGATCACTACCGAGGATTTTCTTGCCTACCTCGACGAGCACCTGCTCTCCGCCTACCCGGGCGTTTACTCGCGCACGCAGGCCGAGGAATGGCTCTATGGCCCGGGCATCCCCGATGACTTCGAGCCGCCGGTCTCGGCAACCCTCGCGGCCGCGGCCGAGGCGGCGCGACGCTTTGCCAGCGACGGCGCGGCCCTCGCAGACCAGGACACCGGCAGCTGGAGCCCCCAGGCCACCGTGCAGTTCATCGAGGCCCTGCCGGAGGATGCTTCCCACGAACGCCTGGCCGCCGCCGACGCCCACTTCGGCTTCAGTGACAGCGGCAATGTCGCCATCACCCGAGCCTGGTTCACGCGCGTGGCGCAGTCACGCTTCGAGGCCGCCTACCCGGCGCTGAAAGCCCATCTGGCACGCTACGGTCGCATGTACCTGGTGGTACCGGTGTACCGCGCCCTGGCGGAGAACGGCGCAGACGCGGAGCTCGCCAGAGACCTGTTCGCCAGGAACCGCGACAGCTACCACCCGATTACCCAGGGCGCCGTGGCGCGCGCCATCGAGCCGTGAGGTGCGGCGATCAGCGCTGGCGCGGAATCAGCGTAATCTCCTGCTGCCGCCCATCGAGGTAGCGCACGCTCTCACCATCGAAAAAGGCGTCCTCCTCGGTCATGAAGCGCACCACCTGGCCGCCCCACTCGGGTACCGCCTTCTGCGCGTTCACTTCAATGGACCAGGCGGTGCCGTCCCTGAGCGTGTAGTCACCGCGACCACCCGGCAGGGGCTTCTGGCTGTCCCAGGAGCCGAGCCAGGCGCCCGCGCCGTGGCCGTGGTAACCGATGGGGTGAGAGTAGATGGTGCCATCGATGCCCTGCCCGTCGATGGCGCGCCGCGCCGCCATGAAGATGTCGTTGCCGGAGCGACCGCTCTCGAAGGCCTCCAGCAGGGCATCCTGCACACGGTTAGCCGCCGCAAGGCCATCGCGCAGGCCTTTCGGCGCCTCGGTCTCACCGGGCCGCAGGACATAGGCGTGGTGCTGTGTATCGGTATTCAGGCGCAGGTAGGTGATACCGAAATCCACGTGCAGGAAATCGCCGGGCCGGATCACATCGCCCTCGTCCAGACTCATGCTGGCGATATCAAAAGCGCCCTCCCTGGCGCGCTGCACGTGCACGGTCGGGTGGAACCAGGTGTCCAGTCCGAGATCGAGCACGCGCTGGCGCAGATTCCAGCGCAGGTCATCGGTGGTGGTCACCCCCGGCGTGATCGACGCCTCGGAGAAGGTCTCCGCGAGGATCGAGTGGGCAATCCGCACGATATGCGGGTACACCGTCATCTCTGACTCCGTGCGGGTCTCCAGCCAGCCGATGGCAAGATCGTGGTTCTCGGAGAGCCGCGCGGCGTCATCGCCAAGGGCCTTGCGCAGCTTGCGTGACATGCCCACGCTGAGCCCATCGGCCAGGGGAAAGTCCGGAGACGTATTGACGGCAATGGAGTCCGGATTGCGCTCGCGCACGATTTCTGCAACGCGCTGCCACTGGTCGGGCTGCGTCTCCGGGTCCCAGGCCGCGGGGAAGAGATCCGCCACGGGGTAGCGCGCGACCGCCATGCGCTCGACACCCTCCTCTTCTCCCCTGTCGTGGAATATCAGGATCGTGGTGCGCCGCGCCGCCAGCCATGTCGCGGGCAGCATGGTCTTCACCACCGGGTCCTCGTCGTACTCGCCGGCCACCAGAATCCACATGTCCACGCCCACCTCGCGCATCAGCGGCGCCACCAGCGTATCGAGTCGCTCCTTCAGCCACTGGTCGACGACGCTCGCCCGCTCCCTGAGCGGCAGGATATGCGGCGTGAGCGGGTCCACCAGTTCGCGGACCTCGGCGGAGGTCATGGGGGACGTGGTCATTGCCACGGCCAGCGCCATGGGTGAAAGCAGGTGTCGCAGCCGTACATGCATCGGGGGTATACCTCGTCTGTGGTGTGCGGCCATAGCGATAACGGTAGCTGCACAGGTCGGTTGGGCCCGCGACACAGCGCGCCCGAGACCCTCGGTATATCATCATATCGCTATGCCCGGCCACAAGGACCGGGCAGCCACAGCCCGGGGAGATGGGATGGAAGGAAACGATAATTTTTCCCGGGAAATCCTCCACTTTTATAGTTAGACTCGAGGTACAACCAATAGAAGAAATGGAGTTCAGCATGCCGACTGCCTATCGCTCGTTCCCCCTCTCCCTTGCGGCCCTGCTGGTGGCATCCGCCGGCGCCGTTGCGCAGACTCCTGCCGGCGCCCTCGAGGAAGTCATCGTCACCGCGCAGAAGCGCTCGGAAAGCCTCACCGACGTGCCGATTTCCATCGCGGTGATGAATAGTGAAGCCCTGATGAAGACAGGCGTGCGCCAGATGCGCGAGGTGGCGGAGTTCGTGCCCAACATGAGCATCTCCAGCGGCAACGACAGCTCGACCGCAGTGCGGGTGCGCGGTGTAGGCGCGAACACCCGCAACATCGGTTTTGACACCCGCGTCGGCGTGTATGTCGACGGCGTGTACATGGGGCAGTCGCCGGCCCAGAACCTCGACATCGTCGACCTCGAGCGCGTGGAGATCGCCCGCGGCCCCCAGGGCACGCTGTTCGGCAAGAACACGGTCGCCGGCGCCATCAACCTGGTCAGCAGGAAGCCCTCGCAGGAACGGGAACTGGAGGTCACCGGGGAAATCGGCAACTACAGCTCGCACCGGGTCTCCGCGGTGGCCAACCTGCCAATCAGCGACTCGGCTGCGGCGCGCTTCTCCATTGTCGACCACGCCCGCGACGGCTTTATCGACAACATCACGACGGGAACAGAACATAACGAACGCGACGGCACGTCGCTGCGCGGGCAGCTCGCCTTTGGTGGCGAGAACTACGATGTGAACATCGCCGGCGACTACATGGAATCCGAGCGCGTGTCCTTTTTCGGCACCCCGGTTACCGACTGGTCCGGCAGCGTCCCCAACACCGCCTCGCCGGGCCGCTTCAACATCGACAACAACGTGGACAACTTCGAGGAACGCGAGATCTGGGGGCTTTCCGCCACCGTGAACGTGGATCTCGGCAGCGACTACTCCCTGACCTCCATCACGGCGTACCGGGATACCTTTGTGGATCGCCGCCAGGACACGGACCACTCCTTCAATGACATGCTCTCGGTGATCTATCCCGACAGCTACGAGCAGACCACCCAGGAATTCCAGATATTCTCCCCGGACAGCGGCCGCTTCAAGTACGTAGCCGGCCTGTACCTGTTCTGGGAGGATGCCACCACCGAACGCCGCGTGCCCACCGGGGACGATATCGGCATTGTCATCGGCGCGCTGGCACCGCCGCTGGCGCCCTTCGGCTCCGCGTTTTCCGGCCTGACCGTGGGCACCTTCGGCACCGTGGACACCGAGAGCTACGCCGCCTATATCAACGGCACCTACGATCTCACCGACCGGCTTACCCTCGGCTTCGGCGCGCGCTACTCCGAGGAGGAGCGGGAGGTCGACTACAACCTGGTCGGCGGCGTAGCCGACCTGGGCTTCACGCAGATTCCGGCCGCGGCGCTGTTCGGTGTCGCCGTCGGTCCGGTGGTCGACGGCCAGACAGTGCTGAATTTCCAGGACAGGCAGACCTTCGACGACTTCTCGCCCATGCTGAGCCTGAGCTACGCGCTGGCAGATGACATCAACCTGTACGTGAAGTATTCCGAAGCCTTCAAGAGCGGTGGCTTCAATGTCGACTTCGTGTCCCAGGACGTGCTCGACGAGGGCATCGACTTCGACATGGAGACCGTCGAGTCCTGGGAACTGGGCCTCAAGGGTACGGCGCTGGACAACAAGGTGCGCTTCAGCCTGATCGCCTTCCAGATGGATTTCCAGGACTACCAGCTGAACCAGTTCATCCAGCTGGCCAACAACACCTCCACCATCACCATCCAGAACGCGGCGGAGGTGCGCTCACGCGGGCTGGAGGCAGAAGTCACCTGGTACCCGACCAACAACCTGATGCTTCAGGGCGCGGTGGGCTACAACGACGCGGAGTTCGACTCCTTCCCCGGCGGCGGCAGCGTGCGCAACCCCCAGGGTCTGGGTGCGGATCTCGCCGGCAACAAGCTGCCGGTCGC
>JAWLGG010000121.1:0-7566 GCA_041685155.1 Chromatocurvus sp. | reverse complement strand
GGGTACACACGCAGCACTTTACTCACATCGGAGGTCGGCATGTCTGCCTGCGGGGAGAACACGAAGGCAAATTCCTCACGGATCTGCTCGTGATCGAATACCGCGCAGTACACCGAGTTGAAGAACGTCTCGGCGATTTCGAAGTTGTTGTGTCCACGCACGAGTTCGGCGTAGACCTGTTTGGTATCGCGCCAGAAATCCGGGTTCTTCAGCTGGTCCCCCGCCACAAGACGCACGAAAGTGAGCACCTTGCGGACCTTTTTCTTGTACAGGTCAATCCGCTCTGTGGAGGTTCGCTGCACCCCCAGCCAATCGGCGTTCTCGAACCGATTGCGTGCGGCCAGGGTAATGTTCTGGAAATCGGCAAAGTACGATTCGAAGCCGTTAAGGATAATCCGGGCAAAACGTTCACGGCGTTCCACAGCTGCCTCTGTCATCGGTGACATACGGCTCAGAGTGTAGGGTTACCGAACCTGCGACGCAATTTTCGCATGCCGCCGATCCAGCGATCGTAGTTTTCCGCCTTCAGCTGCCGGTACTTCGCCACTTCCTCATGCGGCAGGATCAGGAATTGCTCCGCCGCGAAGCCTTCGATGACCGCATCGGCTACCTGCTCCGCGCTGAGAACACCGTCGACGCCCGCCGAGCCGCCATTTTCGACGGCACCGATCATGCGTGTGGCCACGGCCTGCGGACACAGGCAGGACACCTTGATGCCGTCATCACCGTGCGTGATCGCGAGGGCCTCGGCGAAACCGACTGCGGCGTGCTTGGTCGTGGAGTAGGCCGCATCGCCTATCTGGTTGAGCAGGCCGGCGGCGGACGCTGTATTCAGGAAGTAGCCCTCACCGCGTGCAATCATGCCTGGCAGGCAGGCGCGGGCCGCATAGACATGCGCCATCACGTGAATGTCCCACATCGCCTGCCAGGTCGCGTTGGGGGCTGACCCCACCTGCCAGGGTTCGCCGTCTCCGGCGATGATGCCGGCATTGCTGCAGAACAGATCAATGCGACCGCACTTTTCTTCCACCTCCGCAACCATCGTCGCAAGCTGTGACTCGTCACGCACGTCAACCCCGTAAGCCAGACCGCCAATCGCTGACGCAACGCTTTCGGCAGCCTCCCGCTCGAGGTCGACAACGACCACGCGGGACGCCCCCTCGGCATGAAAGCGCTCGCAGAGTGCCTTGCCGATGCCGTTTCCACCGCCGGTAACGACGACGACCCTGTCCTTGACCTGCATCAGCTGCCTCCCGCCTGCCAGGCGCCCGTCGTGTCAGGCAAAATTCAATGCGTTGAAGCGCGCCTGGTGGTAATCCCCATCCCCGAAGGTCGCGTTGATCAGCATCAGCCGCTTGGCGTAGTGGGCGATATCCATCTCATCGGTCAGGCCCATCCCGCCGTGCAGCTGAATCGCCTCGGAGTGGACGTGTCGCCCGGCCCGATCCAGCATGACCTTGAGCGCATGGATATCCCGTGCCGGGTCCTCGTCCTCCTTCTCCAGGGTGCAGACGGCGCGATACAGCAGCGACTTGGTCTGCTCATAGGACATGAAGGTATCGACCATGCGGTGCTGCAGTGCCTGGAAACTGCCTATGGCGACGCCAAACTGCTCCCGCTGCTTGGTGTACTCCAGCGTCTTGGCATTGAGCTGCCCCATGATACCCAGCCCTTCGGCGGCCAGGGCGACACAGCTTTCGAGTACCACCCGTGACATCACCGGAAAGGCCCTGTCCTGCTCACCAAGCAGGGCATTCGCAGGTAGCCGGACGTCCCGGAAGACCAGATTGGCTGCCCGGTGACCATCCATCAACGGATAGTCGAGTCTGTCGATGCCCTCGGCGGCGGCATCGACCAGAAACAGGCTGATGCCCTCCTCGTCGCACTGCTCGCCCGACGTGCGCGCCGCAACGATGAGAATGTCGGCGCTGGCACCGTTGTAGACGACCACTTTCTCACCGCTCAGTACGAAACCGTCGCCGTCAGCACGGGCGCTGGTTCTTATGTCCGACAGTTCATAGCGGCTCTGTCGCTCGGCAAAGGCAAAGGCGCCCAGGCAGTTGCCCTCGATGATTTTCGGTATGTAGGCTGCCTGCTGCTCGGCATTGCCCGCGCGCTGCAGCAGGCCACCGAACAGGATCACGGTGGCGAAGTAGGGCTCCAGCACCAGCCCCTTGCCGAACTCCTCCATCATGACCATCACATCAACCGGCCCGCCGCCAAAGCCGCCATACTCCTCGGCAAAGGGCACAGAGAGCCAGCCCAGTTCTGCAAAGGTCTTCCAGTGCTCGGGGCTCATGCCGGTGTCGCTGGCAGCGATCCTGCGGCGTGCGTCAAAACTGTAGTCGTCCTGTACAAATCGCGCCACGCTGTCGCGCAACATGACCTGCTCTTCTGAAAAATCAAAGTTCATGGTTCACCTCAAAAAAACCAGCAGCTACCGACGGCCGCATTTACAGGCCGAGTACGGCCTTGGCGATGATGTTCTTCTGTACCTCGTTGGAGCCGCCGTAGATCGTGGCGGCACGACCGTACATGTATGCCTGGCGCGCTTCGCTTCCAAAGGTGTGTCCCAGCGCCTCCGGGTCGAGATCCGTCGGCAGTACGCCCTGGAAGTAACCGGCCAGATCCATGCGCAGGCCCTGGATTGCCTGCTGGATCTCGGTGCCCTTGATTTTCAGCAGCGACGACTCGGCGCCCGGTGCACCGCCCGCAGCAACGGAAGCCAGTACGCGAAGGTCAGTGTATTCCAGCGCCATCAGCTCGATTTCGATATCTGACAGGCGCTTCTGGAACAGCGGATCGTCGATAACACGCTTTCCAGCATTCACTTCCTGTTCGGCAAAACGTCGTATCTCGGCCAGGGCCCGCCGTGAATCGGCGACACCGGCAATCGAGGTGCGCTCGTGGGCAAGCAGTGCCTTGGCATAGGTCCAGCCCTTGTCCTGCTCACCGATCAGGTTTTCCACCGGGACCCGGACATTGTTGAACTCGACCTCGTTCAGACTGTGGTGGTTGTCGATGGTGGAAATCGGATTGACCTTGACACCTTCCGAGGCCATGTCGATCAGCAGGAAGCTGATCCCCTGCTGTTTCTTGCCATCGCTGTTGGTGCGCACAAGACAGAAAATCCAGTCCGCATGCTGTGCATAGGTGGTCCAGATCTTTGCCCCGTTGACGATATAGGCATCGCCATCGAGTTCGGCCCGGGTCTTGAGTGCGGCGAGGTCGGAACCAGCGCCGGGCTCAGAATAGCCCTGGCACCACCAATCCTCGCTGCGCAGGATACGCGGCAGGAAACGTTCCTTCTGCTCATCGTTACCGAAGGTGTAGATGACCGGGCCGACCATTTTCAGGCCGAACGGTATGACATCCCGGACGCCAGCCGCCGCACGCTCGGTTTCATAGATGAAGTTCTGTGTGGGGGTCCACTCGGCGCCGCCGTACTCCTTCGGCCAGCCGGGTGCTATCCAGCCTTTGTCGTACAAGCGGCGCTGCCAATCGACTATGGCCTCGCGGTACTCCGTGGGATGCTGCAGTCGCGCGCGCAGATCCTCGTCGTAGGCCTCGGCGAAAAAGGTGCGCACTTCATCGCGAAATGCCATGTCTTCGGGGGCAAAACTGGTATCCACAGCGTGGTCTCCTGTCCTGGCGGTTTGAATTTGACCTTGGAGTATGTTTTTTCTAGGACCGGTACTGTAGCCACTTGAGCGGTGTAAAACAAGACACGTTTGTGGCGCTGCCGGGCGACCCTGTCCGGGCGACCCTGTCCGGGCGACCCTGTCCCCGGGTGGCCTAATACAGCAGGCTGTAGAGCTTGCGCTGATACTCTGCGGCCAGAGGGTCGCCCTTGCCAAGAGAGGCGATCGTATCGAGCAGGGCCTTGCGCGTGCTTCCGTTGCCGTGATCGAGCTGGCGCTGCAGGACCATGAACAGGTTTTCCAGGCCCTCCCTATACTGGCCGGCGGCGGTATAGTGGAGCGCAAGCTGCGCGCGCAGATCGTGATTGTCGGGATCCGATGCGAGCTCCGTCTCGAGAGCGTCCATTTCCGGTGACTTTGCGGCTTCGCGGCGTATCTGCAGCTGCGCCCGACACTGTTCGTAGGCGGCATCCTGATCGACCATTTTCACCGCATCGAGCACTGCCTCGGCCTCATCGAGGCGCATGCCCTCGATCAGGGCCAACGCATAGGCCATGGCCACCTCGTGCTGGCGTCCGGATTCCTCGTACGCCGGGCGCAGGGTGGCAATTGCCTCACGGGCCGCACCGGCCTCGAGCTGCTCCGCCGCCTGGCGCAGTAGGCTGTCCCAGGGGGAAGGCAGGTATTTCTGCAGCATCTCACGCACCGCGCCCTCGGGCTGGGCGCCGGCGAAGCCGTCCACCGGCTGGCCACCCTGCATGACCATCACGGTGGGCAGACTGCGCACACCGAATTGCTGGGCAATCATCTGCTGGGTGTCGGCGTTGACGCGCGCCAGGACAAACGCACCCCGGTACTCGTCTGCCAGCTTCTCCAGTATCGGCATAAGCATTTTGCAGGGCTCGCACCAGTCCGCCCAGAAGTCGATCACCACGGGGCGCTGCTGGGATTCCTCGATCAGCCAGCGCGCCGCGTTGCTCTCGTCGATATCGACTATGTAGTCCCGATTATTGCCCGCCACATCCATCACGCGATTTCCTCCGAACTGCGCAAGCCGAGAACGTCCTGCATATCGTAAATGCCGGCGGGACGACCCGCCAACCACCTGGCGGCCCGCACGGCACCGTCGGCAAAGGCCATGCGACTGCTCGCCCTGTGGGAAATTTCCACACGTTCGCCGTCAGCGGCAAACAGCACTGTATGGTCACCGACGATATCGCCTCCACGTATTGTCGAGAAGCCGATCTCGCGTCTTTCGCGGGCTCCGGTATGGCCTACCCTGTGATAGACAGCGTCGGAGTCCAGTGAACGACCCAGGGCCCCTGCAACCACCTGACCCATGCTCAGTGCAGTGCCGGAGGGTGCGTCAACCTTGTGACGGTGATGCGCCTCGATGATCTCGATATCCACCGTGTCGCCAAATGCGCGTGCGGCATCGGCCAGCAGTTTGAAACAGAGATTGACACCGGTGCTGAAGTTCGAGGACCGGCAGAGCGCAATCCGTGCTGATGCCTCCTCGATGGTGCGAAGCGCGTCATCGCCAAAACCGGTCGTGCCCAGGACCAGGGCGACACCGCGTTCACGGCAGGCCTCCACGTGGCGCAGGCTGGCCTCCGTGGTGGTGAAGTCGATAAGGACGTCACACTGCTCCAGCGCCGCCATGAGATCGCTACCGATTGCCACGCCGGCATGCCCCAGGCCAGCCACCTCGCCGGCGTCGCGGTCGACCAGGGCACTGCCCTCGCGCTCCAGAGCGGCGCCGAGGATGACCTGTTCGCCCGCTTGCTGAATCGCCTCCAGCAGGGCGCGTCCCATGCGCCCGCCGGCTCCGGTGATGCCGACACGCAGGGCGGTCACGGCTTCAGTTCGTCAAAGAACTTCCTGACGCCTTCAAACCAGCTATTCTGCCGCGGCGACTGGGCGTGGCCACCCTGTCCCAGACTTTCCTGGAATTCCCGCAGCAGCTCTTTCTGACGCTTGCTCAGGTGTACCGGGGTTTCGACCACGGCGCGACAGAGCAGGTCACCGACGCCACCGCCGCGCACTGGCTGTACGCCCTTGCCGCGCAGGCGGAACAGCTTGCCGGTCTGAGTTTCCGCGGGAATCTTCAGCTTGACCCGGCCGTCCAGGGTCGGCACTTCCAGCTCCCCACCGAGCGCTGCATCGACAAAGGTAATGGGGACTTCGCAATACAGGTTCTTGCCGTCGCGTTCGAAAATCGGGTGCGCCTTGACCGACATCTGCACGAACAGGTCACCGGCAGGCCCGCCATCCGGCCCCGCCTCGCCCTCGCCCGACAGGCGGATGCGGTCCCCGGTATCGACGCCGGGCGGCACCTTGACGGAGAGCGTCTTCGTCTTCTCGACCCGCCCCTGGCCGCGACAGGACGTGCAGGGATCGGAAATCGTGGTGCCGCGACCGCGACAGGTCGGGCAGGTCTGCTGCACCTGGAAAAAGCCCTGCTGCATACGCACCTGGCCGATGCCGCCACAGGTCCCGCAGGTAGTGGGGGAGCTGCCCTTCTTCGCCCCGGAGCCGTTGCAGGTGCCGCAGGCGGCCAGCGTCGGCACGCGGATCTCGACCGTGGTTCCGCGCACGGCGTCTTCCAGGGAGATGTCCAGCGTATAGCGCAGGTCGGAACCGCGCTGCGGCCCGGCCCGGCCACCGCGACCGCCGCCGAAGATGTCGCCGAACACGTCGCCGAAAATATCGCTGAAGTTGCCGCCACCGAAGCCGCCGGCACCACCGGCCATGGAGGGGTCGACGCCGGCATGACCGAACTGGTCATAGGCCTGCCGCTTTTCGCGATCCATCAGGATGTCGTAGGCCTCTGTGGCCTCCTTGAACTTGTTGTCAGCATCGGGATCATCCGGGTTGCGGTCCGGATGGTATTTCATCGCGACTCGCCGGTAAGCCTTCTTGATGTCCTTGTCATCGGCGCCCTTGTCGACGCCCAGTATCTCGTAGTAATCGCGTTTTGCCATGTGTCGCCCCGGATGAAACCGTGCCCGCTGAAACGACTACGCGGGCACCTGCGTCCCGCGTGTCGAAATTCCCCTCGTACGCCGCCGCCCGGAAAGCGGCGGCGTGAGAGCAATCCTACTTCTTGTTGTCGTCGACTTCCTCGAACTCGGCATCCACGGCCTCGTCGCCCGCCTTGCCGCTGCCGCCGTCAGCACTTTCGCCGCCGGGCTGGGCGCCTTCCGCTGCTGACGCCTGCGCCGAATACATCTTCTGCGCGACGGGTCCGGTCGCCTCGGTCAGGCGGGTTGCGGCCGCCTCGATGGCGTCCTTGTCCTCGCCCTTCAGCGCTTCCTCGGCATCGCTGATCGCAGATTCGATCGCCGCCTTCTCCTCCTCAGTGGCGTGTTCACCGCCCTCTTCCAGCGTCTTGCGCGCGGCGTTGACCAGGCCCTCGGTGGTGTTGCGCGCCGTGATCAGCTCCTCGAAGCGAGCATCCGCCTCGGCATTGGCCTCGGCATCCGCCACCATCTTGTCGATCTCTTCATCCGTGAGACCGCCGGAGGCAGTGATGCGGATAGACTGCTCCTTGTTGGTGGCCTTGTCCTTCGCCGAGACATTGAGAATACCGTTGGCGTCGAGGTCGAAGGTCACCTCGATCTGCGGCATGCCGCGGGACGCCGGCGGTATATCCGCCAGGTCGAAACGACCGAGCGACTTGTTCTGCGATGCCTGCTTGCGCTCGCCCTGGACGACGTGGATGGTCACCGCCGTCTGGTTGTCTTCCGCCGTCGAGAACACCTGCGACTTCTTGGTCGGGATCGTGGTGTTCTTCTCGATAAGCGGCGTAGCGACACCGCCCATGGTCTCGATGCCAAGGGTCAGCGGCGTGACATCCAGCAGCAGGACGTCCTTGACGTCACCGGAGAGAACAGCGCCCTGCAGGGCCGCACCCACGGCAACC
>JAWLGG010000120.1:0-7577 GCA_041685155.1 Chromatocurvus sp. | reverse complement strand
GGAACGCCGGGAAGACTATGTCGACGATATCCGTGGCATGATCCGTCAGTACCGTCGCATACAGGCGGAGAACAGCACGGCAGGCGACGAGGAAAGCTCGGCCCGGGAAGAGGCCAGCGCCTCGTGAGGCGCTGGCTGACCGCCTGCGTCGCCTGCCTGCTGTCGACGGGCGTACTGGCGGATCACGGCGTCATTCTCATGTACCACCACGTCGACGGCGACACGCCGGCCAGCACCAGCGTCACCCCGGCACAGTTCCGCCGCCACCTCGACTACATCGAGGACAACGGTTTCGTCGTTGTCCCGCTGACAGAGCTTCTCGACAGTCTCTACGGCGACGGTGCCGTCCCGGACAATGCGGTTGCCATCACCTTTGACGATGCCTACCAATCGATTTACCGCGAGGCGCTGCCGGCGCTGGAATCGCGCAACATGCCCTTCACCGTGTTCGTGGCCACGCAGGCCGTTGACCAGAAGCACGACAGCAGCCTGACCTGGGAGGAACTGCGACAGCTGCAGGCATCGGGGCTTGCCAGCTTTGGTGCCCATTCCGTGACCCACGAGCACCTGCTGCGCGGCAGCGAGCACGGCATCACCGACGCCTGGACCGCCCGGGTTTCCCGGGAAATCGACGACAGTGTGGCCCGGCTCGAGGCGCAGCTGCCGGGCGTCTCCGTACGCAGTTTCGCCTGGCCGTTTGGCGAGTATTCCGAAGCGCTGCAGGGGGTCCTGGCGTCCCGGGGCCTGTTCGGACTGGCCCAGCAATCCGGCGCCGCCGGTGCCGGAACGCCGCGGACCGCAATTCCCCGATTCCCCATGGCAACGGGTTACGACAGCGCGGACCGACTGGCCATGGCGCTGAACACGCGGCCGCTGCCGGTAAGCGGGGTGGACGCCGGTGCCGCACTGATTGCCGAGGGCGAGGCAATGCCTGAAAACCTGCACCTCAGGCTCCCCGAAGAGGGACCCTACCGGCGCGATGCCATCGCCTGCTACAGCCGCGGGGACAGCCTGGCGCTCAGACAGGAGGCGGACACCGTCATCGTGTCACTGCCGCCCCTGCGTGCCGGACGCAACAGGATCAACTGCACCGCGCCCTCCTCTGAACGCGGAGGCGAGTTTTTCTGGTATTCCCACCAGTGGGTTGTCGCCGACAAAGAGGGGGCCTGGCTGACCTACTGACCCGGCCGGTGTGTTCAGGGCAGCAGGCAGTCGACACCGGCCTGCCGGCACGCCGCGACGACCGTGTTGCGTAGCAGGCAGGCAATCGTCATCGGTCCGACGCCGCCGGGGACCGGCGTGATTGCCGCGGCCACCCGGGCCACCTCGTCAAAGGCCACATCGCCCACCAGGCGCGTCCTGCCGCCCTCCCCCGCGAGGCGATTGATCCCGACATCGATGACGACGGCACCCGGCGATACCCAGTCCCCCCGCACCATTTCCGGACGCCCCACGGCGGCGACCACAATATCCGCGCGGCGGCACTCCGCGGGCAGGTCGCGGGTTCGCGAGTGGGCGATGGTCACGGTGCAGCTTTCCTGCAGCAGGAGCTGCGCCATGGGCTTGCCGACGATGTTGCTGCGGCCGATGACGAGGGCGTTCTGACCGGACAGCCTGCCGTCGAAATGCTCCCTGAGCATGAACAGGCAGCCCAGGGGGGTGCAGGGTACCAGGGCACCGGGCGTGCCGTTGGCCAGTTCACCGGCGTTCAGCGGATGAAAGCCGTCCACGTCCTTGTACGGCGAGATCGCCGCTATGACCCGCTGCTCGTCGATATGCGCCGGCATCGGCAGCTGGGTGAGAATGCCGTGGATTTCCGGGTCCCTGTTGAGCGTCCCGATAAGCGCCAGAACCTCGGCCTCCGGCACGTCGGCATCCAGGCGGTACTCACGGCTGAGCATGCCCGCCTCGACGGTCTGCCGGCCCTTGTTGCGGACATAGATCTCGCTCGCCGGATCCTGGCCCACCAGCACAACGGCGAGACCCGGCACGAGGCCATGGGCCTCCTGCAGCCGGGAGACCTCCGCCGCAATGGTGACGCGCAAGCGCCGGGCTGCCGCCTTGCCATCGATGATGCTTGCTGTCTGCTGCATGGTCCCAGTGTGTCCTGTGCCAGGTTATCGGATACGCCGTTCCCGTAGGCCGGACCCAGGCAGGCGGAACACCCGCAGGCGGGATCATCGCCAGTGGGACCGGCAGAGCCGCCGAGGGTAGGGTTTCCCGGCGGTGGAGGCAAGCGCTCAGGGGGGCGGTGCGGAATTCCCGCCCTGAGCTCGCCCCAGCCAGGCCACGAAAGCCGACTCGACCCGCCGTGCCAGCAACTGCGGCGTCGCGTCGGCGCCGTCCGCGGCCAGGTCCGACAGCCCGGCGGTGGCGGCCGCGAGCGGTTCCGCCCGGGAGGACGGCTGCCCGAGCAGGTCGCACAGGGCGCGCCAGTCCGTTGCCGCGAGATTCAGGCCGGCGACGAGAGTCGAAGCCGTTCGCGTGCGGATCTGCGCGATACCGAGAACCTTGCGCATCGGCTGCTCGTCGCTGCCGAGCTCGCCGTGACCCAGGGCGCCATAGCAGGCCCAGTCCACGCCCTGCGCCTTCGCCCGCTCCCTGGAGGCGCTGATCAGGGCGGCGTCCGGCAGGCGGGTAGCGCAACCGAGGGAGGCCAGCACGCCCTGCCAGAGCTCGCCGAACCAGCGATAGGCCTGCACCGGGTCCAGCGCTGATACGGCGTGACTGCGCGGCATGACCACGCTCACCCCCAGCAGCCAGGGGCCGGCGTAGACCGTACCGCCACCCGCGCGGCGGCGCATCCACGCGATGCCGGCATTGTCGAGGCGCCGGCGCAGCGCGGCATCGGGACGCTGCGACAGGCCGAAAATCACGGCGGGCTCGCGGTAGTGGCAGAACAGCAGCCGGAGTTCGTCGCACTCGGCCCGGGCCTCGTGAGACAGCCAGTCGAGTTCTGACCGCGCGGAGCTGCAGTGCTCAATGCGCATGTCAGCGCCGGAAAACCACCGTGCGGCTGCCGTTGAGCAGCACGCGGCGCTGCGCATGCCACAGCACGGCCCGGTTGAGCACGGCGTTCTCGCGGTCGCGGCCGATCATGACCAGATCCTCGGGCTGATGCGCGTGCGTGACCCGCTCGACATCCTGGTCGATAATCGGCCCCTCGTCGAGGTCCGCCGTAACATAGTGTGCCGTCGCACCGATCAGCTTCACCCCACGGGCATGGGCCTGATGGTAGGGTCTTGCGCCCTTGAAACCGGGAAGAAAGGAATGGTGGATATTGATCGCCCGGCCCGCCAGGCTGCGGCACAGGTCATCGGAGAGAATCTGCATGTACCGTGCCAGGACCAGCAGGTCTGCCTGGGTGTCCTGCATGATCCGCAGAATTGCCTGCTCCTGCTGCGGCCGCGTGTCACGGGTGACCGGCAGGTGATGGTAGGGAACGCCGTACCATTCGCTGAGGCCGCGCATGTCGTCGTGGTTGGATACCGCGGCGACGATATCCACGGGCAGGACACCGGCCCGCCAGTTGTTCAGCAGCGCATTGAAGCAGTGCCCCCAGCGCGACACCGCGATCACGATGCGCATGCGCTCATCCGCCGGACTCAGCTCCCAGCGCATGTCGAAGTACTGCGCAATAGGTTCGAACTGCTCGCGCAGGACGGCGACGTCCGTCTGGCTCTGATCCGCAACACTGAATTCGGTGCGCATGAAAAATCGGCCCGTTTCCTCGTCGCCGAACTGGGAGGACTCCAGGATATTGCCACCGATACCCGCGATAAACCCCGACACCCGGGCGACGATGCCGGGCTGGTCGGGACAGCTCAAGGTCAGAATCATGTGGCTGGACATGTGGTGGCTGCACTCCCTGTAGCCTGTCTGTCTGGCGTGCCGCGCCGACTGTCAGCTTGCAGGCCGGCGTCGAGTAGGTGAGTATCTTACCCGAAGATCCCGCCGCCGGGGTGATCCACCTGAACCGGAGACACCATGCTGAAGCGTGCCATCCGCATTTTCGCCGTCGCCTACCTGATCTACCTGGGCACCAGCCTGCTCGTTGTCCTGCCCGCATTGAATATCCTGGTGCCCCGGGCAGTGGAGGAGGCCACCGGGCGCAGCCTTTCCAAGGAGCTGATAGTCTTCAACCCATTTACTCTGGCGCTGGAGCTGCGCGGCATGGCACTCCACGCCAGGTCCGGGGGCGAGCCACCACTGCTGGCATTCGACCGGGCGCGCGCCAATCTGTCCACGGCGAGCCTGTGGCGCGAGGGGGTTGTGCTCGACGACATCCTGCTGCACGGCCTCGACCTGCGGATACGACAGCTCGGCGAGGGCGAGTTCAACTTCAGCGATCTCCTGCCCGAGGAATCCGCGACGGACGATGACGAGCCGACAACGCTGCCGGCGTTTACAGTGGGTCGCATCGACTTCCAGGCCGAGCATCTCGATTTCACCGATGCGTCGCGCTCCCCGGAATACAATACGCATGTCGACGATCTCGCCTTCACGGTCAGCGGGCTGTCAACGGTGCGGCGTGCCGGCAGTCCCTATGAACTCGCCGTGGTCACCGAGCACGGCGGCCGGCTCGACTGGCGCGGCGATCTGTCGCTGGCGACCATGGAAAGCGCGGGCGAAATCAGGCTCACGGATGTCGACCTGCGCCCCGCCTATCGCTACCTGGCACCCGAGCTCGCCTTCGTTGTCGACAGCGCCCTTCTGGACGTCAGCGGCAGCTACAGGGCAGCGTGGGGGGGCTCGATCTCCTACGCGGTGAACGAAGGAAGCGTTGCGCTGCGCGCACTACAGCTGCTGCCAGGCGATACAGAGGCTCTGCCGGACACCTCGGTGACCCTCGATGCCCTCCGTATCGACGGTATCGCCGTCGACAGCGAGGCCCGCAGCGTAAGCGCCGCCGACCTGACCATTGATGCGCTTGCCATTGCCGGATTCAGCGCGGGTGACACGCACAGCCTGCTGCCCATGTTTGTGCCATCCGGCGACGATTCGCAGACGCCCGACGCAGATGAGACGGCAGCACCGGACGCGGACGCGCAGACCGGGGACGCGGATCAGGCCTGGCAGATGTCGCTGCAGCGCCTGGCGACCGACAACACGCGCCTGCGCTGGCGCTCGGACTATACAGAGCCGGCACTCATCGAGCTCCTGCCTGTGCAGATTGAACTGCGTGACCTCGCCTGGCCGGCGCAGGGGCCCAGCGGTATGCACCTGGCGCTGCGCGCCAACGAGCGCAGCGAGCTGACCGCCTCCGGCGAGCTCGACGTGGGCAGCGGCAAGGGCGACATGGACTACCGCCTGCAGGGCCAGCCCCTGTCCTGGTTCAATCCCGTGCTGGGGCAGTTCCTTCGCGCGACGATAAACGCGGGGGAACTCAACGTCGATGGCAACGTGACCCTGGACGGTTTCGCGCCGCAGACAGTCGACCTGTCGACAGGCGTGGAAGCCTTCGCCCTGAATATCGAGGGCCGCGAGGTCTCCGCGCTGAGCTGGACCTCTCTGGCGATACCCGATGTCAGCATCGACGTTCCCGGGCAGGCCATGGCCGTGGGCCGCGTCCGGCTCGAGGGCTACCGAGGCAGGCTGCATATCCTTCCGGACGGCCGCCTCAATGCACAGATGGCCGTGCCCGCCTCCGACGCACCCGAGGATGGCGACGGAGCACGAGGGAGCGACGCGGAATCGGATGCCGCCGGCTCCGCATCCGATGGCAAGCCCGGAAACTGGGCTATTCGCTCAGGCGGCCTGCAACTGGTCGACGCCCGTATCGATTTTGAGGACGAGGCGCTGCCCATTCCCTTCCGCACCCTCATCGGCCAGCTGGAGGGTGACATTGGCACACTGGACAGCGCGCAGCCCGACGAACCCACCCTCATCGAGATGGCGGGGTCCGTCGACGGCTATGCCCCGGTCAGCATTGACGGCAGCGTCGCACCCTTTGCCGACGCGACAGCGCTGGCCATCACGGTGCACTTCCGCGGCGTGGATATCGCCAACCTGAGCCCCTACACGGGCACCTACGCGGGCTACGCCATTGACTCCGGCACCCTGAACCTCGAACTGGCCTATACCCTCGACGGCGACCGGCTGCAGGGAGACAACCGTGCCGTGATCTCCCAGATGGTCCTCGGCGACCCCGTGGACAGCGAACGGGCGCTGGACCTGCCGATCAGGCTCGCCCTGGCGCTGCTGACGGACTCCCGCGGCGTCATCGACCTGGAGGTGCCGGTCACGGGCGACATCGACAGCCCGGAGTTCTCCCTCGGCAGGATCATCGGGCGCACCCTGCGCAATGTCCTGACCAAGGTCGTTACCTCACCCTTTCGCTTCCTGGCCAACCTCGTGGGCAGCGAGGATGACCTGCAGACGATGGCCTTCACCGCGGGTGCAGATACATTCGGGGACGAGACCCGCAGCAAGCTGGGCAGCCTGGCGCAGGCGCTGGAACAGCGACCGTCGCTCAACGTCCTGGTCCGGGGCAGCGTTGACCCGCAGGAGGACCTGCCGGCGCTGCGGAAGCAGGCCCTGGAGCAGCAACTGCTGACCGAGGGCAACCTGACCACCGACTCACTCAGGTCGCGGAATGCGGCCTGGGAAGCCGCCCTGGCTGCGCGCTATGCGGCGGTGATAATGCCCGACGCAGCGGAGACGCCCGCGGATGCGGCAGCGGACGCCGATGCAGATACGCCGGACCAGGCAGAAGTCCCGCCAGAGGAGATGGAGCAGGCCCTCCTCGAACGGATAGACATTCCGCCGCAGACGCTGGACGCGCTGGTGCGCACGCGCGCAGCGGCAGTCAAGCGCCACCTGGTCAACGAGGGCGGCATCGCGGCGGACCGCGTGACCATCAGCGGTCGCGCAGGGGACGCGCAGCTCGCCGGTGCCATGCTCGATGTGAGCCCCTGAAGCGATGGGCACCTGACACCACGGGCCACTACCCGGCGTAGCGCAACACGCCCCGGCACTGCAGGCAGGCATAGCGGGCGCGCCCCGTCCGCACCCGGTTGTGCCGCGTGGTGGACAGCGCATGCTCCCTGCAGGCGCACTCGTAGCGGTGCTGGCGCTGCTGCCGTCGCGGCAGGCCGCTGATATCGAGATCGAAGGTGACGGCCGGGTCGGCATCCAGCGCGCGCATGACCGAGCGCCATTCCCGCCCGTGCGGCCTGATGCGACGCCCCGGAAAGGCACGATACACCGCGTAGTGAGCAACCTCATGGGGCACCGTCGTGGCGAGGTTCTCGGCGAAATAGCGCGCGAATATCCAGGGGTTGTAGCGGATGACGCAGTCATCACCGCGCCCGATGAACTGGCCCGCACTGCGCCCGGACAGATCGAATGCCACCGGCAGCGGCGCCAGGGGCACGCCGGTTACCGCGGCGGCCCGCTCGATGCCGGCCAGCGTGGCCGCCGTGACCTCCTCGCGACCGGTCCTGCCGAGCGCTTCGGGGGAGTCAGGCATGCGCGCAGACGGAACAGGATGCGGCGCTCACAGGGGGCCTCACCGCGCATCCTCGACACGCAGGCTGTCGCGCAGCTCACGCTTGACGAACTTGCCGTTGGCGTTG
>JAWLGG010000119.1:0-7623 GCA_041685155.1 Chromatocurvus sp. | reverse complement strand
CGAGGGGGTGGGGTTCCAGTCGTGATGGATACCGAGTTCCTCACATATCTGCCCCAGGCGGTGCGCCATGGTGTGCTCCTGCAACACCCCCCGCCACATAGTATGCGCCACCCGAGCCCGCTGCCAGGGATGCGCCCGCAGCCACTCGATGTCCGCCAGAAGCGCCTCCCTTTTGGTGTGCGCCCGCACCAGCCGCGTCCGCACATCACCTTCATCCAATGTCCCCTGATGGATCAACACGTTGCCGGTTGCCACCGCCTTGAGTGCCTGCCATTCGTGGGCCACCCGTTCGGCGTATGCGCCCGGTAAGGAGAGAACGACCTCCGCGCGTTGCAAAGCCAACGGATGCAGGCCCGGCGTAACGCAGCCCCGCACGTGGGCGGCCAGATTGGGAATGTTTCGGAGACGGGGTGCCGGCACACGGTAACGCGACTCAAAAATGGCCAGCCCCGTGCGCTCCGCCACAGCCTCCAGCAGCCCGGGTTCCACCAATCCGCGATCCACATCCGCCCAGCCGTCGAAATAGACCGGATGCCCCTCATCTCGCCGGAAGGGGTCGTTGTGAAAAGGATGGAAGCGCGCCGGCTGGACGCAGGGGGCTAAGTGCGATGCGTGGATGCCCAGAGTGGCAAACGCCTCCACTGCCGCGTAGTCGGCGCAGAACACGGCATCGGCCCGCCGCGCAGGGCCGGCGTAATCGGCCGCGTAAACCGCGCCGGCAGTCAGCCAAAAAGCGGTGGGGCGCCCGCGCAACGCCGCGCACTGAAGCAAATCGCGCAGCGCCATGTAGGCCGAGGTTCCTTCAAGTTGGAATTGATACCAACCACGGGACAACGGCACCCACGCGGACTCCACCAAAATGAGATCGAGCGGTACCGTCTCGATCACCTCGGCGTAATTATCCGGCTCTAGCAGGAAAAGATCTCCCTCGGGCTCCAGGTCCAAGAACATCTCTCTTGACCCGACCAGCCCTATCCGCAAACCCGAACGGGCTGACACACCGACCCGCGCTGGTTGCAATCCCGGCCGCCAGTAATGCAGTCGGCGAAGAACTTGCTCTGAGTCACCCATGTACGCTTACCTGTTCCCACCGCCCAAAACACGCTGCAACTTCCAGAAACCTCGACCTGACGCTCTAGCCTGAACCTCTCCAGCGTGGCCTCCCCGGTATCTTCACCAAATTCCGTGAGGCATCGGCCACGGGCGTCTTCCTCTTCACCTGCATGATCTCAGAACAAGCGCCCACTTCCGCCGCACCATCCAACGCTTGGGCTGTCCTTCCATTAGAGCATATCAAGCAAGGTCGTTGTCCTCGCATTTCACCGTCCGCCACAGCCGCTCGACACAAACATTCTCCATCCGGTGACCTTTGCCGTCCACACTGATATGGATTCGACAGACTGTCAGGACATCGGTAAACGACGCCGCGTTGAACTGGCCGCCCTAAGAGGGTGTTTATAAAACATCAGATCGTCAGGCGCCGCAGGAGCATGCGTGCTTCGGTCAGCCAGATCCAGGCCTCGGAGACGCGGGACAGGCGGTCATGATGCAACACCAGGCGCCGCGCGCGCTCATTCCACGCGTGGGTGCGCCCCACCACCCAGCGCTTGGCCAACACCACGAAGCCTTGAACATCCGCCTGCACGGTGAACAGGTCGGATTGCCCGGCAGCGACCCAGCGGCCAACGTTCTTGTTCGCCGGATGGCGCACCACCTGAACCTCGATGTCATGGCACTGCGATGCAGTCTGCGCACACTGGCCGGCATAATCCGAGTCCACGAACAGCGTCCCGACGCTGGGATACTTCGCCATGGTGGCGGCGATGACCGGGTGCGCGCCGTCGCGGTCCTGGACGCTGGCGGCGGTAACGCCAACCGCGAGCAACAGCCCCAGGGTGTCGACGACCAAGTGGCGCTTGCGCCCCTTGACCTTCTTCCCAGCGTCATACCCGGTATCGCCCCCTTGCGGAGAACTGCGGGTCGACTGCGCATCCAGGACCGCTGCCGTCGGCGCCCCAGCCCGGCCCTCCCGTTCCCGCCACCGCGCGCGCAGGCGATCGTGCATCGGCTCGAATTTCCCCTGCTCGCTCCAGCGCCGAAATGTCCGGTACACGTTCTGCCAGGGCGGAAACCCCTTCGGCAGCATGCGCCAGAAACAGCCGGTCCGCACCACGTAGCAACAGGCATCGACCAACGAGCGCCGGGGGGTACTGCGGCGGTGTGCCCCGGCCGCCTTCATTGTCGAACAGGTCCTCGACCAGCGCCCATTCCGCATCGGTCAGGCAACCTGGGTAGGTCTGCTCGGGCTCCTGGCGCCGATGCGCCTCGGTGTACCCATACCGCGCTGGCCTCTCGGCGGCGACCTGGACCCGGACAGCCGAGCCATCCAGACTGCGTTCAATGCCCGCTTCCCGCAGGCTCTTCTGAATCGTCTGGGCATGCGCCCGGATCCCGGCGCGGCGTTCCAGCGCGCTCCGGATCTCCTCAAGCGTGGCCGTCCGGCTGGCCTGCACGATCTCCACGAGCACCCTCTGATGTTCGCCGGCAATTTTGGGTGGGCGCCCCTTCGCCATGACCTCGCTCCTGAACCAGGATAGACGCCCGACATTATACTCTATTTTGTAAACACCCTCTTAGATCTCCGCTACCTTAAGCCTTGCCTCGGCCTTCCTCACGATCAACAAACCTGAGATTTTCGGAATCGTCATTTCTTCATTAGAGTCGCCTGTCCACAATCAGCCACAAAACTCCAGGTCCCAACTGTTCACCATCCCGGAAACTCAATATTGATCACGCCGACCTTCCTCCCTTGATAGCGAGCCTTATCAGGCGTGCCGGTAGCAGCGGCAAGTTCCATACCGGCTGCCTGACAGCCAAAGCAACAAATCTGGCCGCTTGAAAAGCCCGGCTGGAATAAATCTGCTTCAGTTTGCTCTGGGTCGCCCGATGTTTATGCTGGGTTGCACGAAGTTTGCGCTGGCTCGCGCGATACAGTGCAACCGGCTTTTTCACAAACTCACGCTGTTCCAATTTGGCCCGGTACAGCTCGGTGTCGCCCCAGTCTGGCGGCACATCGCCAGAATGCAAGGCCCTGATGAACTCGACATCATACTGACCCGCACGCAACTCCTCGGCCGATAACTGCAACAAGTTTTTTGGCAAGATGTTACGCACAATGGAGGAATAAATATCGAAACCCCAGGGTGCGTATTCAATCACCTTATCGGTGTGGATGGTCCGTTTGAACAAGAAGTCCTGATAAAGACCCTCCCCTTGGGCAAGAGCCCTCAGCCACATCTTTGGCCGGGCCAGTGACACAAGCGGCACGCCCTGCTCCTTGGCCAAGATGGAAAAGCGCAGATCGACCATTACATTCGGCAGGAAATCCTCGAATCGTGCCTTCAGCACAGCGGTGTGGAAGGCAAAGGTGCCTGACCCTATCAGGGTAACGAACCTGTCCGTTTCTAGCTCACTCTGGAAGGGATATAGCGCCGTACGCTCGTAATACCACTCCGGCTTTTCCGGGAAAACCGAGCCGTGCACACAGACTGCAACCTTATTGTCATAACGCTGCATACAGGCCAGCATTTTTTGCACATAATCGTGCGGATACATGATGTCATCATCGATGGTGAAGAAATAGCAGTCATCCACTGCACCCAGACTGAAGACCTTTCCATTGGCACTTAAGTCTAAGTAGTCACGACTCTGAAAGACTGTTATCTTATTCCGCTTCAGAAATAGGGGAATTTCTTCGTAACCGTTCAGATATACGTAAATATGATCAAACTGAGCATAGACACTGGCGATGGCCTGGGCGAAGAGTGCCGCGCGAGCAGGAAAGCTTGCTACCCCGGCGATCACCTGCCCGTCCACCTTAGGCACGCTGCGCCTGGCCAGCATATGGCCCACAGGATCGATCAACCGCAGGGACAGCTCATTGGCCCTGCTTTCCTCCCGCTCCAGAAAGCTTCTGCTCCGCTCAAGATTGCTGTTGCAGCGGTCTAGCTGGGACTCCAGCCGCGCCACAGTGTTATCCAGCTTCGCCCCCAGGGTATCCACCGAGTAAGACAGGGCAGCAAAGCCGTCCATGTAGGCTGTAGCCGCTGAAGCCGCCGCGAGGACATCATCGCGACTGGAACTCCCGTCCTTGTACGCCATCAGTACCCGATAGAGGGCGACCGCTTCAGCAACCGCGCCGGAATCCTCCAACGTGTCGGTCGTACGGATACTCTGATCGATGATTTTCGCAATCTTGACGTTTTTCTCATCAAACTCTACGCCCATACAAGCTGCAAGCCGGATGAGTGCCGGTTCGGGAGCCGAGAACCACTCGTCGTAATCGAAAATTTCGAAATTACAATCAGTTCCGACTATCGCATCCACATAGCGCGACATCCAGACCAGAGTGGATACGTGGCGCGGAACACCATAGGCCCGGTAAAAGGACGTATTCACGCCCGCTGGACTTCTGAGGCTCAGCACATAGATCGGCTGGATGTTCAGTTCAGCAAAGATCGTATGCCACAGTGGCAAAAGCTTGGCCGTGACAGGCTCCTTGAACCCCCACACACGCGAACCATCGGTCTGGGCAGAAACGATCTGCAAAAGTTCAGCCCTGGAGTGCTTCACGAACGGATCATCCAGCCATCCATCGGGTAACGGCAGATAGCTTAGTGCCGCACCGTTGCGGTGAAAGTGGCGCAAGATAGCTCTACTGATGCGCACGATGCGAACGTCCTCGAAGGCACCTTTCTGATTGTTGATTCCTGGCCCGACCAGATCCGTAGACATGGAAACACCAAGACTTGCTGCTAGGCTCATGGTCAGGGACGTACCACTGCGACCTGCGCCCAAAACTACAACAACCTTTTGCTCCTTCATAACCCATCCTGCTGCAAGTTGGTGGCTGAGCAATCCAGGCACAGCGAGTCATAACCGGTCCATGCCCTTGAACATCACATGATTACGGCCTTGATCTTTTAACAGGCCGTTGAAACTATCATGAAAACGGGTCGTTTCATGTTTGGTAAAAGGATCAGCCCACCCATTTCGCGTGATCGTAGTGCGAAATGGGCCATCTGGAGCCCGCTTTCGGGGCTTTTTGCGCCGTAGAACCCCCAAAGGCGGAATCCGGGCGCACCACGGCCCCGACGTCATGGCACGGCTTCCAACAGGTTGCGCATTCGCACCTGGCGGTAGGGCCGCGTAGGTGAGCAGACACAGATGATTTACTTGTGCCACACCACCGACCTTCACTTGGCGCAGCGGACCGATCGTCTTGCTCCATCCGAAGGTCTTCTCGATCCGCTTGCGGATGCGCTGGCTGACCGTGTACCCCGGATGACGGGTGGTGCGCCCGTCGATGGCCGTGCGCCGGTTCGTGGTGTTCTGGGCCACGTGCGGCGTGACGTTGCGGCAGCGGAGGTCGTCGATGAAGTCGGCGGTGTCATAGCCGCGATCGGCACCAACGGTTGCGCGGTGATTCCCGGGCAGGCGGGTTACCATCTCGACCGCCGCCGTACGCTCTCCGGTGCCACTGGCCGGGGTCAGTTCGTGATCCACGATCAGGCCGTTGCGGTTCTCCATCAAGATGTGGCTCTGGTAGCAGAGCTGCGCGCCCTGGCCCCGGCTCTTGCGGTACAGCCGGGCCTCAGGATCCGTCTCGGATTCATGGGTGTCGTTGCTACGCTTCTCCCCATGGAAGTCCCGTTCGCTGTTGCGCCCGGGACCCGGTCCGGAGCCACTGCCGTCCTTGGACCGAAACCGCTTCATCGAGGCCCAAGCCTGGATCAGCGTGCCGTCGACACTGAAGTGTTCATCGGACAACAGCTTGGCCATGCGCGCCTGTGCCACGACCTCACTGAAGAAAAGCCGAGCGATGTCCGCTTCCAGCAACCGATCCCGGTTCTTGATGAAGGTGGAGTGATCCCAGACCGGGTCGTCCATCGACAGCCCGATGAACCAGCGGAACAGCAGGTTGTAATCGATCTGCTCGACCAGCAGCCGCTCGGAGCGCACCGAGTACAGGATCTGCAGCAGCGTGGCGCGCAGCAGATACTCCGGTGGGATCGACGGGCGGCCGATGTGCGAATACAAAGCCGCAAACTCGGCATCGAGCGCCCCTAGGGCCTGATCCACCATCGCCCGGATGGGCCACAGCGGATGCCGTTCCGGTACCCGCGCCTCCGGCGCCACGTAGCTGAACATCGTTTCCTGCCGTCGGTGTTCCCCGCGCATCGTCGCTCCGTCTCTTATCCAAACACTCCGCCTATGATCGCCAACGGCGGGAGTGACCTGCCGGATTCCTTCGGGCCATTCCGTCATTGGAAGGTGGCCTCGGGTTTTGCGGCGATGCCGCAGGATTTCCTGAATGCCGCCGTGGTCTGCTGCCCCAAGCTCCAATGCGGTCAGACCTCATTGTAGTGACGTCGCCACGTTTCGATAACGACCTTAGCCTCATTCCTGTTCCGGAACCACTCCATCGCCAGGCACTCGTCCCGGAACTTGCCGTTGGAGCTCTCATTCGTTCCGTTCTGCCAAGGCTTGCCCGGTTCAATGAGCGCCATTTCCAGTCCATTCGCGACCGCCCAGCGCAGGAGCGCCTTCGAGACGAACTCCGGCCCGTTGTCCGAGCGCAGCACCACAGGCTCGCCCCGCTCACTGAGCAGCCGCGCCAACGCGTCGATCACCCGACCCGAGCGGATCGAGCCCGAGACATCAATGGCCAGACTCTCCCTCGTGTACTCGTCGACCACCGTCAGGCACTTCAGGTGCTGGCCATTCGCGCAGGCATCGAATACGAAGTCGTAGGCCCAGACCTGATTGGCTGTCGTGGGCGCCCGCGGCCGCGGCCTGGCGGCGCTCGGGCCGCGGCGCGGGCGCTTGTGCGGCACCTGCAAGCCGCTGCGCTTCCAGAGTCGATGCGCCTTGTCCGTACTCATCCGGAATCCGTCGCGCTCGAGGAAGACCTGGATCCGGCGATACCCGTACCGCGGATACTGCGCCGAGAGTTCCCGCATTGCCGAGACGATCGGCGCCTCGCGCTCCGCGAGCCTGGAGCGGTAATGCAGTGCCGAACGCGATATCGTCAGCAGCGTGCACGCCCGGCGCTCGGAAAGGCCACGCTGTCTCGCGTAACCCACCTGCTGGCGCCTGGCCTGCACGCTCACTACTTTTTTGCGGCGATCTCCTTCATCACCTCGATTTCCAGATCCCGCTCAGCAACCAACTTCTTCAGCCGCGCGTTCTTCTACTCGAGCTGCCGCAGGCGCTTCACGTCCGACGGCTCCAGCCCGCCGAAATGCTTACGCCAGTTGTACAGCGTCTGGTCGCTCACTCCATGCTTCTTAGCCACCTCCGAAACCGATGTCCGGTCGGCCTCCTGGAGCATCCTGACCATCTGTTCTCCGGTAAACCGGGTCTTCTTCATTGTGCCTCCTCGACTCAAGGAGGCCATCTTCTCAAACTTCAGCTGGTCCGAAGAACGCCGGGCAGGTCAGGCGTTTTTCAACAGCCTGCTAATGTTCTTTAACATTAATTCGTTGTATTATGACAACCATGGAGAGGCGGCGACGGGAGGGCGCGTTTCATGGTTGGGCGCAAACCGATACGGATCGAGTT
>JAWLGG010000118.1:0-7635 GCA_041685155.1 Chromatocurvus sp. | reverse complement strand
CGCGTGGAAACCGTTCTCAGCCAGCTGCAGCTGCCGGCAGACGTCACGCTGGGCTCCCTCTCCGGCGGCTGGCGCCGGCGCGTCGCCCTGGCCCGGGCGCTGGTCGGCGAGCCCGACCTCCTGCTGCTGGACGAGCCCACCAACCACCTCGATATTCCCTCCATTGAATGGCTGGAAACGCAGCTCGCACAGTACGGCGGCGCTATCGTTCTCATCACCCACGACCGGCGCTTCCTGCAGCGGGTTGCCGGACGCATCGCCGAACTCGATCGCGGCCACCTGACCCTGTGGGAAGGGAGCTACCGGGGCTTCCTTGACCACCAGGCGCATCAGGTGGAAATAGAGGAACGCGCCAACGCCCTGTTCGACAAGAAACTCGCCGAGGAGGAAAAGTGGATCCGCCAGGGCATCAAGGCGCGACGCACCCGCAACGAGGGCCGAGTGCGCGCTTTGGAGAAACTGCGCGGTGAACGCAGTGAACGACGCGAGCGCAGCGGCACCGCCAGTTTCAGCATCGAGGACGGGGCGCGCAGCGGCAAGATCGTCGCTGAACTTCAGCATGTGTCCCATGGTTATGGCGACAAGATGTTGTTGCGGGACTTCTCCACGATCATCCAGCGCGGCGACCGCATCGGCATTGTCGGTCCCAACGGCGCCGGCAAGTCCACTCTGGTGAAGATCATCCTCGGCGAGCTGACGCCGGACAGCGGCGAGGTCATTCTCGGGACCAAACTGGAGATTGCCTACTCCGACCAGCTGCGCGGCAAACTGAACCCGGAAAAGAATCTCATTGACAATATCTGCGAGGGCCAGGATTTCATCGAGGTGAACGGCAAGCGCCGCCACGCCATCTCCTACCTGGGGGATTTTCTCTTCTCGCCGGAACGCATCCGCACGCCGGTCAAGGCGCTGTCGGGCGGTGAGCAGAACCGCGCCATCATGGCGCGCCTGTTCACGCGACCGGCCAATCTGCTGGTCCTCGACGAGCCGACCAATGACCTCGACATCGAGACACTCGAACTGCTAGAGGAAATCCTGCTGGAGTTCAAGGGCACGGTCCTGCTGGTCAGTCATGATCGCGACTTCATGGATAACGTGGTCACCAGTCTGATGATTGTGCGCGGTGATGGCACCGTGGAGGAGCAGGCCGGCAGCTACAGCGACTGGGAGGCCCGGGGCGGTCGCCTGGTGGAGCGCGCCGACAACGGTCGCGCCACGCTCAGCGAGCGCGTCGCGCCGCCCGCTGCGACGCCAGATGCGGCTACACCGGCAAAAAGCAGCGGCAAGCGCCTGTCCTACAAGGAAAAGCGCGAACTCGGGCAGCTGCCAGAACGCATCGAGGATCTGGAGTCACGCCATGATGCCCTGGCGGCAATGACCAGTGCCGCCGACTTCTACCAGCAGCCCAAGGACACGATAGAGGCCGCCCTCGCGGAGCTGAATGAGGTGCAGACCTCTCTGGATGCCGCCCTGGAACGCTGGACCGAGCTGGACGAGCGCGCATAAGTCAGGTCGCAAAGAGCGGAGCGCACCGCCGGGCCGGGGCGCCATGGCGCTGCGGCACGCTACAGCACCGCAGCGATGGCCTTCGACAGATACTCGATGTTGGCGGCGTTGACCCCGGCCACGTTGATACGTGAAGAGCCGAGCATGTAGATACTGTGCTCCTCGCGCAGCCGTCGCACGTTCTCCTCGCTCAGGCCGAGAAAGGAGAACATGCCGTTTTCGCGGCGGATGAAGTCGAAGTCGCGCCCGGTGCTGGCCTGCAGGCTGTCCACGAGCTGACTGCGAAGCCCGTTGATACGCTCACACATCGCCAGCAACTCGTCGCGCCACACCTGCTCCAGCTGAGCATTGCTGAGCACCTTGCCGGCGAGGATCGCGCCATGCGCTGGCGGCATGGAGTAGATACGCCGCGCTGCGACCTTGGCCTGGCTGAGGATGGCCTCCGCGTTATCCCGCGTTGCGCAAAGGAACATGGCACAGCCCGTGCGCTCTCGATACAGGCCCATGTTCTTCGAGCAGGACGCCGCCACAATCATTTCCGGCAGGCGCGAGGCCAGCAAGCGCAGACCGGCAGCGTCTTCCTCGAGGCCGCTGCCAAGCCCCTGATAGGCGATGTCGACAAACGGGATGAAGCCCTGCTGCTCGGCCATATCGGCGATGACAGCCCACTGTTCAAGCGTGAGATCGGCGCCACAGGGATTGTGGCAGCAGCCGTGCAGCAGCACGAGGTCGTCCCTGCCCGCCGCCTTCAGGTCCTCGACCATACCGTCGAAATCCACCCCATGGGAGACAGCGTCGTAGTAGCGATATTTGGAGAACTCCAGCCCGACACTGCCGATCAGCGGCAGATGCACCGGCCAGGTGGGGTCGCTGATCCAGACCTTCGCGTCCGGCTTCGCCGCATAGGCGACCTCTGCGCCGATGCGCAGCGCGCCACAGCCACCCGGGGCGGAAAGACTCGACACTCTATCTGCCGCCAGTGCTTCGCTGTCGGCACCGAACACCAGGGCTCGCATACCGCGGTTGAAATCGGGATCCCCCGCCGGCGGCAGGTAGACCTTGGTGGTCTCTTCCTCCACCAGGGTGCGCTGGGCCTGCTGGATCGCCTGGAACACAGGACACAGGCCAGTCTCGTCCATGTAGACGCCAAGCGTCAGGTCGACCTTGTTCGGGTTGCTGTCTTCGCGGCACATGGCCGCCAGACCGAGAATCGGATCATCGGGTAGGCGTTGCAGTGAATCCAGCATACTGTAGGGTCCTTCGTTATCGATCCGGGCACGCAAGAATAGCGCATTCGCCGGAATGCTGCACAATAACAGCTGCCCCATGAAACAGAGGACACCGCATGAAACGCATCCTGGTCGCAGGTTCGTCCAACACCGACATGATCATTCGCCTCCCCCGCCTGCCACACCCGGGTGAGACCCTGCTCGGCGGTGAATTCAGCACCGCCGGCGGCGGCAAGGGCGCCAACCAGGCGCTGGCTGCCGCCCGTGCCGGCGGCGACGTGGTGTTCATCGGCTGCCTGGGGAAGGACGCGCTGGGCGACCAGGCGCTCGCGGCACTGCACGCCGACGGCATTGATACGAGGGCCTGTCGACGCGACGCCGGCGCACCCTCGGGTGTCGCGCAGATACTGGTCGCCGACGACGGCGAGAACTGCATTGCCGTGGCGCCCGGCGCCAACGCGCTGCTGTCTCCTGAGGATATTGCCGGCGCGGACACGCTGTTCCGCGTTGCAGGGCTGGTACTGCTGCAGCTGGAGACACCAATGGAGACCGTGCGGGCCGCGCTCGAGGCGGGCCGCCGCCACGGCTGCTACACCGTGCTCAACCCGGCGCCTGCCTGCGATCTGCCGCCAGATCTGTACCCGCTCATCGACCTCATGACGCCAAACGAGACGGAGGCCAGTTACCTCACTGGAATCGGCGCAACAGATGACAGCGGCGCAGAACGCGCCGCCACGGCGCTGCACGAAAAGGGCGTCCGCGAGGTGATAATTACCCGGGGGCGTGCCGGCGTTACCCTGTCGCGCCAGGCCTCCTCGGGCAGCATTACGGCCGGCCACCTTCCGGCCTTTACCGTGAACGCCGTCGATACCACGGCGGCAGGCGATGTGTTCAATGGCGCCCTGGCGACGGCACTCGCCGGCGGCGACAAGCTCGCCGATGCCATTCCATTTGCCCAGGCCGCCTCGGCCATCGCCGTCCAGAGCCTCGGTGCCCAGAGCAGTATCCCGCAGCGCAAGGCCATCACGGACTTTCTCGCCCTGCGGGAACATTGAGCGTGCGCCACTGTCACAAAAGCATCACAAAGTCACAAAATTTTTGCGACGTTTTCACCCCAATCCATTGACAGACTGCGTTAGAGTACATTGACAGTCATCAAGAACGCTGAAGTCCCATGGCACCGAAAAAAACAGCACAGCGCAATGCAGCGGGCAACAAGGCCGGCAACACTTTCGTCGACTTTGTGCGCAGCATCAAGTTCCGCAAGAAATCCCGGGGCTCTGACACGCCAGACTGCGAGAGTCATTTTGCGCAGCTGGAGTCCCCCGTGGATGTACGCCGGCAGCGCTTTACCAGTGAGGATTACCAGCTCATTCGCAGCGCGAACTGAGTCGGCCGGCAGCACTGCCCTGGTACGAGAGCTAATCAGGGTGCCCTGGCGATAACCACTGCCCGCCGCGGCGCGGGATGACCCTCGACGGTCAGAGACGAAGCGTGGGGATCGAGAAAATCCCCCAGCGAATTGAAGCGCATCCACTCTGTGCGTCGCTGCTCTTCTGTTGACGTCACCGATACATCCACAAGCCGAGCATCCCGGAACTTAAGCTTCCTCAGCCACCCGAGCAGCGTCGCCGGGCTCGGCAGAAACCAGACATTCCCCATGCGCGCGTAGCGACCCGGCGGCACCAGAGTCACCCCCTCGCCCCCCTCTATCACCAGGGTTTCCAGTACCAGTTCGCCACCCGGACGCAGGCTCTCACGCAGGTCCAGCAGGTGGTCCAGCGGTGAGCGGCGATGGTAGAGAATCCCCATGGAGAAGACCGTGTCAAAACCGCGCAGGCCCGGCGGCACATCCTGCATCGCCAGCGGCAGCACGTGGATATTCGGCTGATCAAGATAGTGCTGGATGGCGCGGAACTGCAGCACAAACAGCGGCGTAGGATCGATACCGATCACTTCTGCCGCCCCGGCGCCCAGCATGCGCCAGCAGTGATATCCACTGCCGCATCCGACATCGAGAACGCGGCGCCCCGCCAGCGGCGACAGCGCGCCGGCTATGCGCTCCCATTTCCAGTCGGAGCGCCACTCCGTGTCAATGTACACACCGAACAGGTCAAACGGTCCCTTGCGCCAGGGATGCAGCCCCTGAAGCGCCGCTTCCAGAGCGGCACGCACGCCGGCACTGAGCGGCCCCGCGGCGCTTGCGCCTACAGCGCTGCAATCAAGATTTACACGATCAACAGGAATGTCGGGCAGCGCTTCCAGCGCGGCCTGCCAGCGCGGCAGGTCACCATAACGCTGCGGAGACAGGCCGCGCTCGACCTGCTGCGGCAGGCGCTCGGCCCAGGGTGCCAGCGGCGTGTCGCGCCAGGCATCGATCAGGGACTGCAGTTTCATGCCTTCAGTGCGATCAGTGACGCGAAGTTGAAACACTGGAACCACACATCGCAGGAGTCGAAGCCGGCCATGCGGGCGCGCTCGCGATGGGTGTCGAGGGTTTCGGGAATCAGCACGTTGTCGATAGCGCTGCGTTTCCGCGCGATCTCGAGTTCGCTATAGCCGTGCTCACGCTTGAACTGGTGATGCAGATCGATGTTCAGGGTATCCAGCTGCGGGTCGGCGAAGGTCACCTTCTCTGACAACACCAGAATGCCGCCCGGGCGCAGTCCCTGATAGATGCGGCGTATGACGTCGGCTCGCTGCTCCAGCGGGATGAACTGCAGCGTGAAATTCACGACGACCACCGACGCGTCGACGATCGGCATATCGGCGATATCCGCCTGTACCAGTTCCACACGGGTGTCGTGGGTGTCGCTGTCGATCACGGAGCGGCAGCGGTCCAGCATCGCCGGTGCGTTGTCGACCGCGACAATGCAGCAGTCCGCCGCGCGCACGTTCTGGCGCATGGCCAGGGTCGATGCCCCCAATGAGCAGCCGAGATCGTACAGATTACTGCCCGCGCTGGCGTAGCGCCCGGCAAGCAATCCCGACATGGATATCACCGTCGAGTACCCGGGCACCGAGCGCCGGATCATGTCCGGGAAAACCCGCGCCACCTCGGCATCGAAGCGGAAGGGATTGGTCTCGCCCAGGGGATCGGCAAAGATGGTGTCTCGCGGCTCATTCATGAAGAAATGATAACATGCGGCTTTTCACTCCCCGCGATGGAGACAGCATGAAAGGGACCCACGAATACGTTCAGGACGAGCGCAACGCCAATATTCTCATCGACATCAACGGAGAACACTTTCACCGCGATGAAGCGAAGATTTCCGTGTTCGACTCCGGGTTCATTCTGGGCGACGGCGTCTGGGAGGGCATCCGCGTGGAGGCCGGCACCGTGCTGTTCCTGGAGCGCCATCTCGAACGCCTGTTCGAGGGCATGAAGACCCTGGACTTCCAGCCGGACTTCGACCGCGAGGAGCTGACCCGGCGCATCTACGCCCTGTTGGCCGCAAACGACATGCGCGACGGCGTGCACATCCGCCTGATGGTGTCCCGCGGCACCAAGGCCACGCCCTACCAGGACCCGCGCATGACCATTACTCCACCCACCGTGGTGATCATTGCCGAGTTCAAGGAGAGCAAGCCGGAAACCGTGCAGAAAGGCGTGCGCCTGTTCACGGTCCATGTGCGTCGCGGTTACTCCGATGTGCAGGACCCGACGCTGAACACCCATTCCAAGCTCAACTGCATCACTGCCTGCATCGCCGCCGCCAAGAGCGGCCACGACGAGGCGCTGATGCTGGACCCCCACGGCTTTGTCGCCACCTGCAACTCGACCCACTTCTTCATTATCCGCCGCAACGAGCTGTGGACGTCCACCGGCGACTACTGCCTCGACGGCATTACCCGTCGCAAGGTGCTGGATATCGCGCGCTCGCTGGACATACCTGTACGCGAGACCAACTTCACCCTGACCGATGTCTACAACGCCCAGGAAGCCTTCGTGACCGGCACCTTTGCCGGTCTCGTGCCTGTCTCGGAAGTTGACGGCCGCGACATCGGTGACGCCGGCGACCGGCCCTTCCTCAAGAAGCTGCAGCAGGGCTATCGCGACACGGTGCAGGCGTATATTGCCGGCCCGGGCGCCAGCCATCCGCGGCGGGGCTGACCCTCGTGCAGCGTATCGCCATGTGGTCCGGCCCGCGCAACATCAGCACAGCCATGATGCGCGCCTTCGAGAACCGGCCCGACACCTGCGTGGTCGACGAGCCCTTTTACGGCTACTACCTGGCGCAGACGGGTATCGACCACCCCGGGCGCGAGGCGATCATCGCCGGCATGGACTGCGACTGGCGCAGCGTCGCCCGGTCCTTGACCGGGGAGGCGCCGGACCCGCCTGCGGCGGTGTATTACCAGAAGCACATGACCAAGCACATGCTGGCGGAGATCGACCTGGCCTTCATGGACTCGCTTACCAATTGCTTTCTGATACGCGAACCGCGACGCATGATCGCATCCTTCGCCAGAGTCGTGCCCGAGTTCGACATGGACGAACTCGGCTTCAGCCAGCAGATCATGCTGTTTCGCCGCGTCTGTGATCGCCTCGGCGAGGCGCCCCCGGTGATTGACTCCGCATTGACCCTGCAGGATCCCGCCGACGTGCTAAGCCAGCTGTGCGACCGTGCTGGCATTCCTTTCCGCGATGAGATGCTGCACTGGCCCGCGGGGCCACGTGACAGCGACGGCATGTGGGCACCACACTGGTATGCCTCGGTCGAGGCGTCGACCGGGTTTTCCGAGCCGGAGTCGCATGCGCTACCAGCGGAGGTGCCGGCGAGGTACGAGGCGCTTTGCCGGGAGGCGGAGGGGATATATGCGGAGATGCTGGAGTATGTGATTCGGCCGGGTTGAGTTGCGTCGATCCAGCTTACGGGGCCGCAGTCGTGCGGCCTGG
>JAWLGG010000117.1:0-7706 GCA_041685155.1 Chromatocurvus sp. | reverse complement strand
GGTCATGCGCATGGGACAGCGCCTCTATGGCAACAACTGCTCCCAGTGCCACGGGCTGGACGCCCGCGGCGCCTACGGATTTCCCAACCTTGCAGACGACGACTGGCTGTGGGGCGGCGCGCCGGCAGATATCAAGCACACCCTGGTAAACGGCCGCCAGGCGGCGATGCCAGCCTGGCAGGACGCCCTGGGAGATACCGGCATTGCAGAGACGACGGAATACGTACTCTCGCTCAACGGCCGCAGCGCCGATCCCGAGAAAGCCGGGCGCGGCAGCAAGCACTTCCAGACCTATTGCGTGGCCTGCCACGGCGCCGATGGCAAGGGCAATGCCGCCATGGGAGCGCCCAACCTGACCAATGGCGTCTGGCTGTATGGCGGCACGGAGGAGCAGATTGCGCACACACTTCGCGTTGGGCGCAATGGCAAGATGCCGGCCTATGGCGAGGTCCTCACCGAGGACAAGATCCATATCATCGCTGCCTATATCTACGGCCTGAGTAACTGAGAGGACGCCGTCCCGGCGGCGTCACGCATCCTGCGGTAATCGTCCCCGGGCGAGAAGGAATTATGGCTGACAAAGACCCCGAACTGATCGACGTGGAGGAACTCGCGCCCGCGGAAGTCGCGGAACTCGATCTGTATCAGAAGCGCGAGAAAATCTACACGCGAAAAATCGAGGGGTTCTACCAGCGCCTGCGTCTGTATACCGGCTGGCCTCTGCTGATCGCCTACTTTGTGCTGCCCTGGATCTCGGTCAACGGTCGCCAGGCGGTCTGGTTTGACCTGCCCGAGCGCAAGTTCCATATCTTCACCCTGACCTTCTGGCCGCAGGACTTTCCGCTGCTCGCCTTTCTCCTGATCATCGCCGCCTTCGGTCTGTTCGCCGTGACCGTCGTGGCGGGTCGGGTGTGGTGCGGCTACACCTGCCCGCAGACGGTGTGGACCAGTATTTTCATGTGGATCGAACAGAAGACCGAGGGCAGCCGCAACCAGCGCATCAAGCTGGACAAGGCGCCGTGGAGCGCGGGCAAGGTACTGCGCAAGGCGGGCAAGCACAGTGGCTGGTTCTTCGTCGCCTTCGCCACGGGCATGACCTTCGTCGGCTATTTCTACCCGGTGCGCGAACTGGCAGTCGAGCTGGCGAGCTTCTCCACCGGCAAGTGGCAGGCACTGTGGACGCTGTTCTTCACCCTGGCCACCTACATCAACGCCGGCTGGATGCGCGAGCAGGTGTGCACTTACATGTGTCCCTATGCACGCTTCCAGTCGGTGATGTTCGATCGCGATACCCTCATCGTGTCCTACGACCCGGCCCGCGGCGAACCGCGTGGCTCGCGCAAGCGCTCCGCGGATCCCGCAGCACTGGGGCTGGGAGACTGTATTGACTGCGATCTCTGTGTGCAGGTCTGCCCCACGGGCATCGACATCCGCGAGGGGCTGCAATACGAATGCATCGGCTGTGCCTTGTGCATCGACGCCTGCGATTCCGTCATGGACAAGATGGGCTACGAGCCGGGACTGATCCGCTATACCAGCGAGAACGCGCTGGAGGGCAACAGGACCCACTGGGCAAGGCCACGGGTCATCGGCTACCTCACGGTACTGGCACTGATGGTCGGCGTCTTCAGCTATAACGTTCTGACGCGGCTGCCCCTGGAGATGACCATCATACGCGACCGCAACAATCTGTACGTCGAGAATCAGGGCGGCAGTATCGACAACATGTACCGCATCCAGCTGGTCAACATGGACACCTCGGCCCACGTCTTCGACCTGACCGTGAACGGGATTCCGGAGGCACAGATCATTGGCGATGACCGCTATGCGCTGGACGCCGGCGAGGTGCGCTCGATCACGCTGCGCGTGCGCGCGCAACCGCAGTTCCTGGACGCACCGGGCACCGAAATCACCTTTGAAGCCATTGCCAGCGACATGCCCTCGCTGCGTATCGCTGCCGACAGTCGCTTCCTGAGGCCGCTATGACGCTGCAGTCGCGACTGGACAGAAGCGCCCTGGAGCCCTGGTATCGCCAGTTCTGGCCCTGGTTCCTGATCGTGCTGCCCGGGACCGTTGTAGTAGCCGCGATCGCCACGCTGATCATCGCGGTCAGGGGCTCGGATGACCTGGTGGCGGACGACTATTACAAGGATGGCCTGGCTATCAACCGCCAGCTCGAGCGTGAAGAGCGCGCCCGGGAGCGGGGTTACCGCGCCGAGGTGGCCATCACCGACGACCGCGTTACCGTCACGACAGAGGCCCTCCCCGTGGTCGCCGCGCTGCGGCTGCGACTGTCGCACCCCATGGAGGCCGACCGCGACATGAAGATCGACCTGCGCCGCAGCGGCCCCGAAAGCTACGCTGCCAGCCTGCCCGTTGCGGTTGGCGACAACTGGCATTGGTTGCTGGATGCCGGCGACAGCAGTGACTGGCGTCTCACCGGGGTCACCGGAAAATCGCGGCCTGGCGCACCCCGCGCTGACCCGCGCTGAATTCCCCGCGCCGGCCCCGGCACGGCAAGCGATGCAGCACAGCGCCGACAGCCCGCACTGCTTCCACTGTGGCGAACCCGTACCCGCCGGAGACGACTTTCGCCTCGTGATCGATGGCGAGGCACGCGATATGTGCTGCCCGGGCTGCCGCGCGGTCGCCGGGCTGATCGCCGAAAGCGGCATGACGCGCTTCTACACCCAGCGCACCGAGTACAACCAGCGACCCGCGGACGTGCCCGGGGCCGGCGACGAGGCACATTACCGCCTATATGACGATCCGGCACTGGCGGGTACCTTCAGCGAGATCAATGACGACGGCCAGACGTGCGCACGCCTGCTCCTCGGCGGCATGACCTGCGCCGCCTGCACCTGGCTTATCGAGCAGAGCCTCCTGCGACTCAAGGGCGTGTCGAGCGCCAACGTCAATCTGGCACAGTCGCGACTGGACGTCATACTCGATACACGTACGCTGCCGCTGAGTCAGCTGTTCGCCCGCGTGGCGGCGCTCGGCTACAGCGTGAAACCCTTCCACGCCAATGCGCAGCGTGAGCAGATGCGCCGGGAGTATCGTGCGGACCTGCGCCGCCTGGCGGTGGCAGGCCTTGGCATGATGCAGGTCGGGATGTTTGCGATTGCGCTGCATGCCGGGGACCTGCAGGGCATCGCGAGAGAATACGAGCAGCTGCTGCGGGTGGTCAGCCTGGGCGTCACCGCATTCATCGTCGTTTTCTCCGCGCGCCCCTTCTTCAGCAGTGCCTGGCGGCACCTGCGCCAGGGCACCCTGGTCATGGACCTGCCGGTGGCGCTGGCCATCGGGCTCGCGTTCACCGCCAGCACCTACGCCACGCTGAGCGGCGGCGGGCAGGTGTACTTCGACTCCGTGGTCATGTTCACCTTTCTCCTGCTGCTGGCCCGCTTCGCGGAAAAGCGTGCGCGCCTTGCCGGCAGTCTCGACTGGTTCGACGCGGAATCGGCGCTGCCGGACGCCGTCCTGATCCGCTGCGATGATGACTGGCAGCAGCGGCCGCGCACGCTGCTGGATCGTGGCGATCGTGTCCTCGTGCGGGCGGGCGACACCGTGCCCATCGACGGTGTGATCGACGCCGGCGACAGCGCCGTGCGCGAGGAGGCCTTCAGCGGCGAATCCCTGCCCCGCCAGGTTTCCATTGGCGACCGGGTGTTCGCCGGCACCATCAATACGGACGCTGCCCTGGACATCACCGCCAGCGGCAGCTATCTCGACACCCGTCTCGCGGCGCTGCAGCGCTCCATCGAGACCGCCTCGGCGGAGAAACCGCCCATCGCACAGATCGCGGACCGCATCGCCGGCTGGTTTATCGGCGGCATACTGCTGGCGACGGCGGCAACCGCCTGGGCCTGGTACGGCATCGCACCGGAGCGGGCGCTGTGGACGGCGCTCTCCGTACTCGTTATCAGCTGCCCGTGCGCGCTGGCGCTGGCAACGCCGGCCGCGCTCAGCAATGCGGCCAATGCCCTGCGCCGCGGCGGGGTACTGGTGCGCGGCGAGGGCGCACTGGAATCCATGGCCAGGGTGACCCATGTACTGTTCGACAAGACCGGCACCCTGACCCGCGGCGAGCTGACGATCACCGGGCTGCGCTGCCTCGGGGAGGTCGCGCGGGACGAGTCGCTTTCCCTGGCCGCCGCCCTGCAGCGCTATGCCAATCACCCCATCGCACGCGCCTTTGACGACATCGACCCGGCAGCCGGCGTCACCGACGTCCGCTTTGACGTCGGCCGCGGTGTTTCCGGCAACTGGCGCGGAACCGACTGTCGCATAGGCACTGCCTCCTACTGTCGCGATATCGCGCCCTCGCTGGGCGAGCCCCCGGCTGACAGCGGCTACTGGATCGCCCTGTGCGCGAGGAAGCGGCCGCTGGCCTGGATAGGACTCGAGGACACCCCTCGGGACGAGGCGGCAGCGGTCACGGCGGTGCTCAGGTCCCGCGGCGCCACGCTGGAACTGGTCACCGGCGACCACTCGCCGCAGGGCGGGATCATGGGCAGGCAGCTGGGATTTGACAGCATCCACACCGGCATGTCGCCGCAGGACAAGAGCGCGCACGTGGCCGGGCTGCAGGCCGCGGGCGCCGTCGTGCTGATGATCGGTGACGGGCTTAATGATGCTCCGGTGCTGCGCCGCGCCAACGCCTCGATCGCGGTCGCCGGCGCCACCGACCTGGCGCGCACCCAGGCGGACTTCGTCATCATGGATGGCGACCTGCACCGCATCACCCAAATCATCGACAAGGCACAGCAGTGCCGCCGCACGCTGTACCAGAATCTCGCCTGGGCACTTGGCTATAATGTGCTGGGTATTCCCCTGGCCGCGCTCGGGCATGTTCCCCCCTGGGCGGCGGCCATCGGCATGTCACTGAGCTCTCTTCTGGTGGTGGCCAATTCGTTGCGCCTCGCGCGCCCGACGCGGCACACGGGACAAGGAGTCATTCATGGATAGCCTCTACCTCCTCATACCGATCGCCCTGGTTTTCTGCGTGATTGCCATACGCCTGCTGCTCTGGGCTATCGACAACGGTCAATACGAGGATCTGGACAAGGAAAGCTGGCGCATCCTGGCCGACGACGACAGCGACGACCGGGGGCGCAAGCAGAAGCAGGGTTCGACCGAGGACCGCGGAGACCCGTCTTGAGCAACGTCAGTCTTCTCGCCGCCCTCGCCATCGGTCTCGCCGGCGCCGGCCACTGCCTCGGCATGTGTGGCGGGATTGCCGCGGCGGTTGGCCTCGGCGGCAGGGCAGCGCCGGCAACCACCGTTGCCTACCACGCCGGGCGCATCAGCAGCTACACACTGCTGGGCGCGCTGCTGGGGCTACTCGCCGGCAGTATACAGTTGGCAGCCTGGACCCTGGGCCTGCGCTACCTTGCAGGCTTCCTGCTCATTGCCATGGGCCTGTATATCGCCGACTGGTGGCGCGGTCTGACCTATCTCGAGCGGGCGGGAGCAGTACTCTGGCGGCCCGTGCAGCGTTTCTCCGCCCGCTGGCTGCCGGTGACACGCGCCCGGGAGGCCTACGCCCTGGGACTGGGATGGGGGCTTATGCCCTGCGGGCTCATCTACAGCGCGCTGGCCTATGCCCTCACGGCACAGAATGCTCTGCAGTCGGCAAGCCTCATGCTCGCGTTCGGGCTTGGCACGCTGCCGGCGATGCTCGGGGCGAGCCTTGCCGCCGGGCGGATCAGCGCCATTCTCAGGAGTCGGGGTTTCAGGACGGCGATCGCACTGCTTATGATCGCCGCGGGCCTGTGGACGCTGTACCTGACCCATACCCACGGCGCTCATCTGCTACAGCGTGACATCCAGCCCGGAGCGACGGCACCGGCGACGATGGATCATTCACATCACTAGTGGGCCACGCGGCGACGAGCGGGCGTCGCCGCCGGAGAGATTCAGAAGCGGTAGGCGATGCCGATGTTGTAGACCCAGGGATTGATGTCGACGTCAAAGCTGACCGTACCGACATCGGTGACTACATCGGCGGTTGTCTCGATGTTCAGGTACCAGACGCCCGCGTTCAGCATCCAGTTCCCCTGCAGCGGGATGTCGACCCCGACCTGGGCGGCATAGCCGAAGGAATCATCCAGGTCCAGCCGCGAAGAACTGGCTCCGAGCACGCCGCCGAGGGCATCCGACAGGGCCGGATCAATATCTTCATCGTAAATATAAGTGTAGTTCACGCCGAGGCCGACATAGGGCTGCCAGCCCGTCTGGCCACCGCGTGGATACCACTGCATGCTCAGGGTCGGCGGCAGGTGCTTGATGGTGCCGGCGTCGATGCCGAGATCCGGCACATCGATATCGTGTTCAAAGGGCGTCGCCGCCAGCAGTTCCACTGCCCAGTTGTCAGTGACCATGAAGGCACCTATCAGGCTCAACTGCGTGTCGCTACCGACCTCTACACCGGAGGGCAGCGTCGTAAGCGGTTCGGTGGGCAGGACGATGGCGTCGCTGTCATCATTCGGGGCAACCGTTACAATGCCTGCACGCAGGATGATGTCGCCGGCTTCGTGCGCCACCGCACTGGTGACCAGTGCACAGCCGAGAGTCAGGGGTATTGCGATCGTTGTCAGGGTCTTCATGCTATTCTCCGTTTCAAGGCACCGGCGGTGCCAACCGGATGCCATCGTAACGACGCTACACGCCAGCGACATTGACGTCAGTCAAGGACTCGCGTCGGGCGGCAACAGATTGCAGACAGGACAGCGCCAGTGTCACATACCACAGCCTTGAATTCCCTCCGGCACCTGTGGCCACGGGCGCTCCTCTGTGGCCTCTGGGCGCTGGCGATGCTGTTTCTGCCCATGGCGGGCAGCGCCGAGCCGCGGCAGCAGATCAGCGCGGCATCGCCCGCCGTGCTGCTGAGTGTCGGTCGCCTTCTGGTACCGGGGCGGCGCATGGAAGCGGGCCATCAGAGGCACTACCGGGAGTCCTGCAGTGCCACCCTGCTGGCTCCGGAAGACGGCGAGCCCGCGTCCCTGATCCTGACTGCATGGCACTGCCTCGAGTACCACACCGATCTGACCGACGAGATAACCTTTGTCATTCAGGCAAGCACGGGCGAGCGCCTGCAGCGGCGCGTGCGGGCGGTATCCACCGGCGGTGGCATGTCCGCGGACTGGTCGCTGATGCGGCTGCAGGAACCGCTGCCGACAGACACTGTCAGCACGGCAAGGATCGCCCGCGGTGCTGCGCTTGCACCGGGTAGCCGCGTCATCATGGCCGGGTTTTCCCGGGATCGCGGCCTCGGCGAGGCCGGCCAGGTGCTGACCTTCCACCGTGACTGCCGGGTAGTGGCGCGCAGCAATGACGACGTCGCCACGGACTGCCTCGCCTACCGCGGGGCCTCCGGGGGTGCCGTGTTCAGCGTTGACAGCGGCCGCCTGGTCGGCGTGATCTCCCGGGGCGACAGTCGCGAGAACAGCATTTTCGTGCCCGTATCACGCATCCTCGGGCGCGAGCGAGGACTGTCCGGCAGGCGCTGAGGCGTCGTCGCGGCGAAAGGCAGCGAAATCGGTTCCGAGATGCTCCTCACCGCGGCGACGGGCCAGGTCTATCTGCTTCTGCCGTTCGGTGAACCGGGCCTTCTGGTCATCCGTCAGCTGGTCAAAGCAACCCGGACAGCACACGCCCCTGCGGTAGCGGTCGGACAGCTTGTCGTCCCGGGTAATGGGGGG
>JAWLGG010000116.1:0-7706 GCA_041685155.1 Chromatocurvus sp. | reverse complement strand
GACACGTTTCAGCTGTTCCCACCCCGCCACTGGCTACGCCGCGCGCGGCGCGCCCTGTTCGGGGACTACAAGTTTGCCGGCACCTATGCCGCGCATCCGGACCCGGCGCAGGAGGCGTTTTTCTTCGGCCTGGTGCGCGAATGCATCGAGCAGGGCATTATCAGCGAGGCACAGCTGCGGGACGAGATCCGGCAGGGGCATGTGCGCGAGGATGCGCTGGAGCTGGTGGGCGCCTGACGGCGCCCCTTTGGGGTCAGGTCAGGGACCAGGTCCCGGACCTGACCCCATCAGTTCGGCATTGGCATCCAGCGCCGCGAACAGGGCATCGATATCCGCTTCGCTGTTGTAGAAGTGCGGCGAAATCCGGATATTGCCATCGCGACAGGACACCACCACACCCGCCTCTCCCAGACGCGGCACCAGCGTCATCATGTCCGTGGAGCGCAGCGCAATCATGGCTCCATGAGGCCAGTCGCCCGTGGCGGACACCCAGCCGCGGGCCGCCGCCTCGCGCTTGATGGCGTCGGTAATGGCAATGTTCTGCTTCTCGACCGCCTCGATACCCACCTCACGCATGATCTCGAGTCCCGCCCGGCAGGCATTGATACCACTGACGTTCGGTGTACCACCCTCGAAGCGGCGAGCGGATCGCGCCGGCAGGTTTTCCGCGATAGTCATGGCCGACACATCCTCCTGCGCAAACCAGCCGGTCGCGGTGGGCAGTAACTGTTCGACCAGGTCGCCCTTGACGTACATATAGGCAAGACCCGCCGTGCCCATGAGGTATTTGAGGTAACCGCCGACAAGGACATCAGCATCGATGTCCCGGACGTCCACCGGGAAGGTGCCGACAGCCTGGTAGGCGTCCACGAGCACGAGTGCGCCGCGTGCCCGGGCGAGCGCGGCGATGGCGCGAACATCCAGTCGCCGACCATTGCGGTAGCAGATGTAAGGAATCGATACCAGCGCGGTCGTATCGTCGATGGCCTCGACAAAGCGCGCCGTCGCCTCTTCCGCGCTCGCGCAGTCGTCCAGCTCCACGCGATGCACCTCGGCCCCGCGCCGCTTCTGCGCGTGCCAGATATGCGCTGTTGTCGGAAAGTCGTGCGAGGTCACCACCACCTTGCTGCGCTCTCCGGAAAAATCCAGGCAGCTGGCAAAGGCATTCACGCCCGACGAGAGCGATGCCACCAGGGCTATCTCCTGGGAGTGCGCGCCCAGCAGTTCTGCGGTCATTTCACGCAGGGACTCCAGGTCGCCAACCCATTCTTCCCAACAGGCACCTCTGCTGTCGCGATCATCGAGGTAGCGCTCCATCGCCCGTCGCACCGACGTTGCCATCGCACCGTAGGAACAGCTGTTGAGATAGGTCTTGTTGGCCAGTATCGGAAACCGGCTGCGCAGAGTGTGCATGTCCATGAGGTGTCCTGTGTCCTTATTGCTTCGAAAAATTGCTGCCACTATCGGCCGATCTGTCGGCAAGCGAGTGCGTCAATAAATATAGGAAATGAAAAGAATGGCGAGAATCACCGCGGGCACCACCCATTTTAGCCAGATGAACAGGAAGTCGGTGGTCGCCGTGGTACCGAACTGGTCAACGACCGCGCCCTTTTTCAGCCGCCAGGTGAGGCCCACGATCGCCAGCGCGCTGCCCAGGGCCAGCATGCCGGAGCCGAACAGCAGGTCCATGATCGCCACCGCATCCGGCCGGAAACCCGGGAGCAGCATGATCACGGCCTCGATCACGCCGAAGAGAATGATCGCGCGCTTGCGGCTCAGGCCGTTCACCGCCTCGTCGTCGCTGATGCTGCCAAACACGACCTCCAGCGCCGCCAGGCCGGACAGAAACGCCACCAGAAACAGGGCCAGGAGAAAGAACGAGCCGATGATGCGGCCGTTATCCATCTGGGCGAACAGCTGCGACAGCGATTCAAACAGCAGCGTCGGCCCCGCCGCCGGACTGATGCCGTATACCAGTATGGTCGGAAAGATGAACAGCGCCGCGAGCATGGCCGCTGCGGTATCCGCGCCGGCCGTGGCGAACGCACCGCGCCACAGCGATGAGCCGCGGCTCATGTAACTGCCGTAAATCACCATGATGGTGCCGCCAAGGCCAACGGAAAAGACTGCCTGGCCCAGTGCGGCGAATACCGAGGTCATGGTGAGCTGCGAAAAATCCGGCTGCAGGAACTCGAGCATCTTCCCCGGTGCACCTTCAAGCCGGAAGGTCTGCACGATGAGGTAGATAATAACCAGGAAAAAGAACGGCACGAACAGCTTGCTGACCCGCTCAATCCCGTTGTGCAGGCCGCGATAAGCCACCCAGAGAATACCGGCGAGTACTGCCAGTGCCAGCGCGTAGCGGGTGGGCCCGTGCTCAAGGCCGACGAGGAATTGCTCGTGGTTGTCGCCCGCAAACCCCGTCACAAAGGACGTCCAGGTCATGTAGCCGACATTGCCTATGACCACGAGATAGTAGGAACCGGAGCAGAGCATCCCGATAACGAACAGGTAACCCAGTACGCGACCACCGCGGGCACCGTAGCATGCCGCAAACGCGGTAATCGTGCCGCCGCGCGCGTGCCGCCCGAGCGCCCACTCGCCGGTCAGCGCGGGAATGGCGATCAGCAGCACGAACAGCAGGTAGACCAGGAGAAAGGCACTGCCGCCGTAGGACCCCATCATGTAGGGAAAGCGCCAGATATTGCCAAGACCGATTGCCGCACCGGTCATCGTGATCACGGCAGCGAGAGAGGTTGAAAATTCCTGTCGCGGCATACGGTTCTGATCCAGTCAGGGAATGTCTGATACAGACTTTCGTCGATGCGGAGAGATAACTCGCCGGGGCCGTGCACTTTTTCAAGCGAAGCAATCTAGCACAGGGAGACGGCGCCTCAACCGATTTTTTAGACCAACGGCCCTATTTAGAACAGGGACCCTAATCTAAATTTGAAATTGTGGTCATGTTGGAGGATTTTTGTTTTAAGCCTGAAACATTCGAACGCGAAGGGCATGCCGCCATGAGTGAACAGACTTCCCCCACAGATCCGATTATCGCGCAGGTCAAGCCGTTCCACATCGACGTGGAGGCAGGCAAGCGCTACGCGTGGTGCAGCTGTGGCCGCAGCGCTTCGCAGCCGTTCTGCGATGGCTCGCACGCGGGGACCGACTTCCGGCCGGTGCTGTACACCGCCAGCGAAGACCGGTCCGTTCTCTTCTGCGGCTGCAAGCACACCCGGGACCAGCCATTCTGCGATGGCTCGCACAATAATCTGGTTGACGAATACGTCACGGATGACCGGCCGCGCGATGAGCTTCTTGCCGTGACCGTCCTCGCGGAGTTCGACGCAACAGGCAAGGCGCTGCTCGACGGCGGCTGCTTCGTGCGCCAGCACGACCGCCTGCAGTGGAGCGAGCGCGGTGGTGTGGCGCTGGCCCCGATCATCGAACAACAGGATGGCGCCCGCTTTCTGACCCAATCGGCGCTCCGGCTGGAGTCTGACCAGAGCGCCATCTTCAGCACACCGGATGCCGAAGTGGTCCTGTACACCCTGGCCGGTGAGGGCAGCATCACGATATGCGGGCGCCCCTTTGCGCTGGCTCCGCGCAGTGGCGCGCTGGTGCGCCCGGGAGAGGCATTCCAGCTGCAACGCACGGATTCGGGGCAGGCGCTGCATCTGCTCATGACCGTGTGTCCGGGTAACGCCGAGCTGCCTCTCGTTGACGCCATGCCGGACAACTTTGACGCTAATTTCGCAGATCGCACAGCGGCCTATGATGCCTCACAGCGCAAGCCCATGGCTGACCGTTTCTACCAGGTACTGATTGGCGAGGGCACGGGGAGCGACGAGGTCAGCCAGTTCATCGGCGAAGTGCCGCAGTCAAAAGCCGCACCGCATCGTCACCTGTACGAAGAGGCCCTGGTCATTCTCTCGGGTCACGGCACCATGTGGACCGAGACAAGGCGCGCTCCCGTGCGCAGCGGGGATCTCATTTTCCTGCCCGCCCGGCAGGAACATTCCCTGGAGTGCGAAAGTGCCGAAGGCCTGGTGCTGGCAGGGCATTTCTACCCCGCAGGGGAGCCGAACATCAATTACTGAACACAACACCGCAAGGGGGAAAACCATAATGAAACACATGAAAAAACTCAGCTCGGCGGCCCTGATGGGGCTCACGGGCATCGCCACGGGCAGCATGGCCCAGCCGGGAGGCGCAACGCTGGAGGAGGTCGTGGTGACCGCCAGCAAGCTGGGCGCCAGCAGCGTGCAGAACCTGCCGAACATCGTCAGCGTTCTCGGTGGTGACGAACTGCAGGCCCGCGGCGCCTTCGAGTTCACGGACTTCGCGGGCTCTGTTCCGGGACTTCAGTTCCAGGACCTGGGGCCCGGCGACAAGGAATACATTATCCGCGGCGTCAATTCCTCCGGCCCCGCGACCGTCGGCCTGTACTTCGACGAGGCGGTCATTACCGGCAGCAACGCCCAGGACGGTGGCGGCCGCAACCCGGACATCAAGCTCATCGACATGAGCCGTATCGAGGTTCTCAACGGCCCACAGGGCACCCAGTACGGCGCGAATTCCATGAGTGGCCTGATCCGCTACGTCCCGGAGCGTCCAAACTTTGATGGCGTCTCCGGCAATGTGCAGGCGGACCTGAGCGATACCAAAGGGGGCAGCGACAACCAGCTGTTCTCCGGCGTCATCAACGTTCCCCTGATCGACGGCGTGCTCGCCGCCCGCGCGGTCGGCTGGCGCGTGGACAACAGCGGCTGGATCGACCAGAGTCGCGCCATCGGCGGCCCCTACGAGGACATCAACGACGAGGAGACTACCGGCGGACGCCTGATGCTTCGCTATACACCGAATGACCGGCTCACCGTGGATGCCACCTACCTGCACCAGGAGACGGAGGCCGGCGGCAGCTCGCGCTACACACCGGTGGGCGTTACCACCTTCGGCAGCGCCGATGCGGGCTTCCCGCCGATAACGGCAAGCAGCGATTTCGAGAACACGGACATCACGCGCAGCCCCTGGGACGACGAGATGGATCTGTTCAGCCTCACCGCGGCCTACCGCTTCGACGCGGGCACGCTGACGGCGACCGCAAACCAGTTCGAGCGGGATATCCTGTTCAACTTCGACTCCTCGCCCATTCTGTTCTTCTTCGGTGTCCCCATTCCCGGCGTCACGGTGCAGCCCCAGAGTCGCGACATCTTCTCCGCCGAGGTGCGCTTCGCCTCGACGCTCGACGGCCCGCTGCAGTTCCTGGTGGGCGCCTACACGCAGCGCGAGGACACCGACTTTGCCGTGAATGTCGTCAGTGTGAACGACAATGGCTACGCCGACCCCTTCGAGGCGGGACCACAGAACAATGCGCTGGGCCCCCAGGGCGGCACGACGTTCTTCGGCCGCTTTGTCACCGGTGAACTGGAGCAGAATGCCCTGTTCGGCGAGATCACCTACGATATCAGCGACCAGCTGGAGGTGACCGCGGGCGCACGCTATTTCGACTCCACGCTGGAGTCCACCGAGGGCACCCTGCACGACTTCGGCTCGGCGGCCGCGCTTGGCCCCTTCGATAACAAGGACGACGAGAGCAAGCTGACCGGCAAGCTCAACCTGTCTTACAGGCCGTCGGAAATGCTCAATATCTACGCCACGGTGTCACAGGGCTTTCGAGTGGGCGGCCTGAACCAGGCCGACATCAGCTTTACGGAGAACGTCCCGGGCTCCTACGGGCCGGACGAGTTGATCAACTACGAACTCGGGGTCAAGTCGCAGCTCGCCGGAGGACGCGCCTCACTGCAGGCCGCACTGTTCCGTATTGTCTGGGAGGACATGCAGGTGCAGTCGCTGGACGTGCAGAGCGGCATCCCCTTCATCACCAACGCCGGTGAGTCCGAGATCAACGGTCTTGAGGTCAACCTCGACGCCCGGATCAACGACAGCCTGGATTTCCAGCTGGGTCTCACAGTGATTGAGGCGGAGCTGACCGAAGACCAGCCCTTTGTGGATGAGGGCGAGGATCGTGGCTTCGATGGCGACAGCATTCCGAACATACCGGACGTGCAGGGCTTCGCGGCGCTGACCTACACCACGGATCTCTCGCTCGGCGAACTGCGCCTGCGCGGTGACGTGACCTATCGGGGCGAGGCAGACACACGCTTCGATACGGCCAGTGAGTTCAACCGCGAGATGAACGCCTACTCGCTGGTCAACCTGCGCGCCTCACTGCGACTGAGCAACGACCTGGAGCTGACGCTCTATGGCAAGAACGTGACGGATGCCCGCGCGGAGTTCGATGCGATTGCCAGCGTCCAGGATCCCCTCGCCGTGGTCGGCGCAAGGCCGCGCACCCTGGGCTTTGCGATTCGCAAGGACTTCTGACCCTGCGCATCTTCCCGCCCGACCCACCGGGTCGGGCGCCAGATCCCACAGATCACTATGCCGTTCTTGCAGACGCGAGCGTGGCGTGGTCTGATCACAGTCGCTACAGAAAACCAACCGGAGTCCGCCCAGTGAAATCAGCCTCACGCGTCGCTACATCCTGTATTTCCATTTGTTTACTCTGGTCAGCGGCCACGCTGGGTGCTGGGACGACACGGATATTCGACAACGTCACCCTCATAGACGGCACTGGCCGGGCGCCTCTCGAGGGGATGAGCGTGGTGGTCGAGAACGATCGCTTCGCCCGTATTGCTCCGGCGGAAACGCTGGGTGACCTGCCTGGCGAGCGCATTGACGGATCGGGCAAATACCTGATCCCGGGACTGATGGACATGCACATTCACCTGAGGGGTGGCGTCAGCGTGACCGAGCAGGGCCTGCGTGAATCCGGGAACGATCGGGACGAGGGTCTGGCGGCGCTGGCGAGCTATCTCTATAGCGGCGTCACTGCAGTCTATGACTCGGGCAACAATCCGGATTACATCTATGGCCTGCGCGATGACGAGCGCGCCGGTCGCATTGCCGCACCGCGCATCTTTGCCACCGGCGGTATCGTGACCTACCCCGGCAGCCACGGCAGCGGACCGGGCTATACCCCGGTGGAGAGCTGGCCAGAGGCCAGGTCGGCTCTGGATGAACACATTGCCCGCAAACCGGATCTGCTGAAACTCACCCTGGAGGAGCGAGGCTGGGGCGCACGGCCCATGATTCCCTACCTGCCGGAAGGCCTCATGCGGCACGTCATCGAGTATTACAATGATCACGGTATCCGCACGACGATTCACGTCTCCAATGAATTCCGCGCCCGCCAGGCGATCTTCGCGGGCGTGGACAACCTGTCACATCCGGTAATACAGGGCCCGGCCAGCGAGTCCTTCGCCCGGCTCATGGCGGCCAAGCAGATTCCGATGGTCACGACACTCACCATTGGCGACAACTATGCACGCCTCGCCGAACAGCCCGAGCATCTCGACCAGCCACTCTATCGCGCCAGCCTGTCCGCGGATGAGATAGAGCGGCTAAAGGGGGAAGTCCGCACGGAATGGCAGGAGCGGACCTGGACGTGGTGGATGAAACTCATGACTCCGGTCGCGCAGCAGAACCTGGCCGACATACACGCCGCTGGCGGCGTTCTGGTTCTGGGTACTGACCAGACGATCGGCCCTGCCGTGCACCGGGAGATGGAACTGCTGGTGGCTGCCGGTATTACTGAATCTGCCGTCCTGCGCATGGCGACGCTGAACGGGGCGATTTTTCTT
>JAWLGG010000115.1:0-7811 GCA_041685155.1 Chromatocurvus sp. | reverse complement strand
GAAATACAGGACTACCTGAATGAGTTTTCCCGGCAGGCGAAGAACCTCACCGGCTTCGGGATCGCCTTCCTCGGCGGCACGGCGATTCTGATGCTGCGCAACATCGAGAAGAGCTTCAACCGCATCTGGCGAACGCCGGAGAACCGCAGTCCCGTGTCCAGTTTTCTGCTGTACTGGGCGGTGCTCAGTCTCGCCCCCCTGACCATCGGTCTCGGCCTCGCGGTCAGCACCTATCTCCTGTCCTTTGCCGATGTGCTGGAAAGCCTCGACATCATTGGCGTTGGCGGACTGCTGATCAAGCTGTCGCCCCTGCTTCTCAATGCACTGGGCTTCACACTGATCTACGCCGCCGTGCCTAACTGCCAGGTGCCGCTGAAGCACGCCCTTATCGGTGGCGTGGTCGCGGCCATCGCATTCAATGTGGCGCGTGGACTGTTCACCATGCTGGTATCGGGCACCAGCTTCGCGTTCATCTACGGGGCGTTTGCCGCCGTTCCGCTGTTCCTTTTGTGGATTTTCATCTCCTGGAACATCGTCCTGATCGCCGCGATTCTCGTGCACGGCCTGTCTGCCTACGAATCCACCGAGCAGGCGGCCAGGCCCCTTGTGATCAAGGCGCTGGAAGCCCTGCATCTGCTATGGCGCCGCCAGCAGGCTGGACTGCCCCTGCGCGAACGGGAGCTCATGCTGGAGCGCAGCTGCGGTATCGACAGCGACAGCTGGAGCAGATTGCGCACGATATTCCTGCAGCACAACCTCATCTCCCAGAACGACCGCGGGCACTACCTGCTTGCGCGCGACCTGCACACGATCAGGCTGTGGCAGGTCGTGCAGTGGGTCAGCGGCGAGAAGCCCGTGGCCGACTACCCCGGCAACCCCGGCGAGCCCTGGGAGAAAAAGGCCATCGCCCTGCTCAGCGAGCAGGAGCAGGCGCGAAAGGATGCCCTCGATATCAACCTGGTGGAGCTTTTTACCGCATGACCATACAACGTACTCAGCGCAGTTCACTCGCGATTCTCTGCTGCCTCCTGATCACCCTGGCCGGCTGCATGGCGCGCGACGAGAGCGCCATGGGGCAGATTGACGCTGCCCGGGGCGACTGGGTGGTGATCAACTACTGGGCCGAGTGGTGCAAGCCCTGTATCAAGGAAGTGCCCGAGCTCAATACGCTGGACGCGCATGAGGACGTTACCGTCCTCGGGGTCAACTTCGACGATGCAGAGGGGGATGCGCTGGCGGACCAGATCAAGAAGCTGGCAATTACCTTTGTCACCCTGCCGCAGGACCCCTCGACCGCGCTGGGTGTCGCCCGGCCCGAGGTACTGCCGACCAGCCTGGTCATCAATCCCGCGGGCGAGCTCGTCGCAACGCTGGTGGGACCGCAGACGCTGGACACGCTGCTGGCGGCAACCGTGAACCGTTCTGCGCAATAAGCGGATGTGCAAGACGTCAGCAAAAAAAAGCCGACCTGGCGGCCGGCAGAGGAGGAGTCTCTCCAAGGGGTTTACTGACCTGAACGGTGAGTACCAGGCGGCAGCTCTCACCGCCTACACCTGTATGACCGCGGAGAGGCGTCGTGGTTCCCTGGACGGCGGGTTTTCCGCGCGGCTCAGGGGAGCAGCAGGCTTGATCCGGTAGTGGCGCGGGATTCGAGATCACGATGCGCCTGCTGCACATCCGCCAGCGGATAGCGCTGGTTCACCGCGACGGCAAGCGTGCCATCGAGGACTCGCTGCAGCACAGCCTGCGCTGACGAATGCATCTCGGCATCCGAGGCCACATAGTTCATCAGGGATGGCCTGGTGATGAACAGCGATCCCCGGGCGGTCAGCTGCTGCAGGTCAAAAGGCGGGGGAGATCCCGAGGCGTTGCCAAAACTGACCATCAGTCCGCGCGGCTGCAGACAGTCCAGAGAGGCGTCGAAGGTGGCCGCACCAACGCCGTCGTAGACAACCGGAACACCGGCACCGTCGGTGATGTCGCGCACCCGGGCGGCAACATCCTCCTCCCGGTAATTGATGACGTGGGCGTAGCCACAACCCCGGGCCAGCTCCGCTTTCTCCGCGGAGCCGACCGTGCCGATAGCCCGCGCCCCGATCGCATGTGCCCAGCGGCCGAACAGCTGCCCGACACCACCCGCCGCGGCGTGGAAGACGCAGGTTTCCCCGGCGCGCAATGCATGCGTGCGCTGCAGCAGATACTCCACGGTACAGCCCTTGAGCAGCACTGCGGCCGCCACCTCGTCATCGACGGCGTCCGGCAGTGCCACAAGTCGCGAGGCAGGCAGGTTGACCGCCCCGCTGTAGGCACCAACGCCGGCGGCGCAATACACGACGCGTGTTCCCGGCAGCAGCGATACACCGTCGCCCACGGCCTCCACCACGCCAGCAGCCTCCAGTCCCAGACCGCTCGGCATGGGTAGCGGGTAAAGGCCCGACCGGTGGTAGGTATCGATAAAGTTGAGGCCGATCGCGCGGTGAACCACGCGCGCCATCCCCGGACCCGGTGCCGGCAGATCGATATCGCGAAGCTGCATCACCTCTGGCCCACCCGGGCGTTCTATCTCAATGCGCTGGACCATCGTTCTACTCCTCCTTCGATGAGTGCTGCGAGAACCAGGCCAGAATCGCGGCCACCTTGCCCGCCATCTGGCTGGGTCGTTTGGTGATGCTGTGTGACGCGCCGGGCATGCGCACCATGGCTGTCTCGACCCCTCGCAGCTTGAGCGCCTGGTAGTATTGCTCCGTCTCACTCATGGGAGTGCGCAGGTCTGACTCGCCGGTCAGCAGCATGGTGGGGGTACTCACATTGCCCACCAGGGACAGCGGCGAGCGCGCCCAGTAGCCCTCCGGGTCCTCCCAGGGCATGGCCGGAAACCAGTAGCGGGTGAAATAGGGCGCAAGATCCGCGGTGAGCACGAAGCTGGCCCAGTTGATCACCGGCTTTGCCACCACCGCGGCGCGGAAGCGGTCGGTCTTGCCGACAATCCAGGCGGTCAGCACGCCGCCACCGCTGCCGCCGGTCACGTACAGCGCGTCGGAATCGATATAGCCTTCATCGATGACCGCGTCCACGGCCGAGATCAGGTCATCGTAATCCTTGCCCGGATAGGCGTGATGTATCAGGTTGCCGAAGCGCTCACCGTAGCTCGTGCTGCCGCGGGGGTTGACGTAAAGCACCACATGACCGGCCGCCGCATACAGCTGCACCTCGGCGGAGAAGCGGGCGCCGTAGTTGGTGAACGGGCCGCCGTGAATCTCGAGTATCAGCGGGTACTTCTTTTCCGGGTCGAAGCCGGGAGGCAGGGCCACCCAGGCCTGGATCTCCTCGCCATCCGCTGACGAGGTGATCCAGCGCTCCTCCACTTTTGCCAGATCGCGGTGGCCGAGAAAACTCTCATTGAGTGCGGTCAGGCGCACCGGCGCCGCGTGCCCGGGGCGACCGGCGGCAATGTCCGCGGGACGCGAGGTGTCACCCACCGTGTAGGCAAACAGGTCACCACCGCCCACGGAAAACGCCGAGCCCGCATAGGGACGACCCAGCGACGTCCCGCCAAGACCATCGGCGAGGCGCACCATCCGTCCCTCCAGGTCGGTCATGGCGAGCACGGTATCACCGCGATCGTCAAAGCTGAAGAACAGGTGCTCGCTACCCTCGGACCACTGCGGCGATGCCACGTCGCGGTCGAGATCCACCAGCAGCTCGCGCCTGCCGGAGCCGTCCGTACCCATGACATACAGGCGCTGGCGGTGGTACCCGAGGCCGGCATCATCCCAGCCAGTAAAGGCCAGCAGGCGGCCGTCCGGCGACACCACAGGACCGCTGTCCGGGCCCTGCCGGTCAGTCAGCTGGCGCATGTCCCCGGTCGACAGGTCGATACGGAACAGGTCGGTGTTCACGGGATTCAGCTCCGCGTCCTCCCCGCGGTTTGCCGAGACGAACAGGGCATCGCCGGCAGCGGACCAGGCGATGCCGCCGCTGTGGTCATGGTCGCCCGATGTCACCTGGCGTGGGCTGCCTCCGCTCGCCGGCATGACAAACACGTGCCGGAAACCGTGCTTGCGGAAACCCTTGCCGTCATTGCGATAGACAGCACGGTCGATCACCACGGGTGGCGGGGCCCACTCTGCGCCCTCCGGCGCCGAGGGCAACTCCCCCATCACCGGCGCCTTGTCGGCTACCCGCAGCGTGAAAGCCAGCTGCTCCCCATCCGGAGACCAGGCCAACCGCCGCGGGGCAGTCGGCAGTCGCGTGAGCTGGGCGGTATAGCCCTGCTGCAGCCAGTGCACGAAAATCTGCGATCCCGTGTCGTCCTTGGCGACGAAGACGATCCGGGTATCATCCGGCGACAACACGGCATGCGATACGCTCATAGCGCCGCTGGTGAGAGGCCGGTGCTCACTGCCGTCGCGACGCAGCAGCCAGAGGTTTGCCCGCGCTCGATCGCGCATGATGTCCATGCTGTGCCGCGTGTAAACGATGAAGTCGCCGCTGGCACTGACCAGAGGCGAACTGGCGTAACGCAGATGGAAGACGTCCTCCAGCGCCAGCCGCGGATCGTCCCGCGCGAAAGCGGACTGTGACAGCAACAGGGCCGCGAACACCCCGGCGAGCAGAGAGCGGCACAGACGTGTTGCATTTTTCATAAAACATCCCCATAGAAACTGTTCCATTCCGACCACTGGCGCCGGCCCAGCCACGAAGCAACGTGGGGGATGCGCTACACTGGCGGTTCCAAATCGTTTATACCCGGAGTATACCTGATGACCAATCCGCTGCTCGCGCCCGCCGAGCTGCCTCGCTTCAGCACCATCGAAGCGGCGCACGCCGAACCCGCCATCCGCGAGCTGGTCGAGCGTAACAGGACAGCGATCGATGCGCTCCTCGACAGACCCGACGCCGCCACATGGGACGGCGTACTGCAGCCGATCGAGGCGCTGGAGGACGAACTGGCCCGAGCCTGGGCACCAGTCAGCCACCTGAACTCGGTCCGCAACAGCGAGGACATGCGCGCCGCCTACAACGCCTGCCTGCCGCTGCTGTCGGATTACAACACCTGGCTCGGTCAGCACGAGCGGCTGTACGAAGCGTATCGGCAGGTCGCCGAGAGCGAGGCCTTCCCTTCCCTGACCCCGGCGCAGCAGCGCAGCGTGGAGATTGCCCTGCGCGATTTCCGCCTGGCAGGCGTCGCGCTGGCGCCCGAGGCGAAACGTGAGTACGCGGAGATACGCCAGCGCCTGTCCAGCCTCGGCGCGCGCTTCAGTGAAAACGTCCTCGATGCCACTGACGCCTGGTCGAAGGCCGTGTCCGAAGCGGAGCTGTCGGGGCTGCCGGCATCATCCCTGGAAAGCGCCCGGGCGGCGGCCGCTGCCCGGGACCAGGAAGGCCTGCTGCTGACCCTGGACATGCCGATGTACCAGGCGGTGATGGTTCACTGTAATGACGGCGCCCTGCGCCGGGAAATGTATACCGCCTTCGCCACGCGCGCCTCCGAACAGGGCCCGCATGGCGGTCGCTGGGACAACAGCGCCACGATCCGGGAGATCCTCGACTGCCGCCTGGCGCTGGCTCGACTGCTGGGCTTTGCCAACTACGCGGAGCTGTCCCTGGCGACAAAGATGGCCCAGGATGTCAACGAGGTGCTGCACTTCCTCACCGACATGGCAGACCGCGCCAGACCGCGGGCAAAGCAGGAGTGGGAGGAACTGGCGGATTTCGCGAAGGCCCGACTCGGTATCGAGCATCTGGAGGCCTGGGATGTCGCCTACTGCAGCGAAAAACTCCGCCAGCACCGCTTTTCCCTGTCGCAGGAGGAAATCCGCCCCTACCTGCCACTGCCACGCGTGCTGCAGGGCCTGTTTACCCTGGTCAGGCGTCTCTACGGTATCGAGGTGGAGGAAATCACGGAGTTCGAACGCTACCACCCGGACGTCCAGCTGTTCGAGATCCGGCGCGACGGCATCCCCCGGGCGCGCTTCTACCTCGACCTGTTCGCCCGCAGCGGCAAGCGCGACGGCGCCTGGATGGGCAATTACAGTACGCGGCGCGCCACGGGGAAAGACGCGGTACAGCTCCCGGTCGCCTGGCTGGTGTGCAACTTCTCCGCACCCACCGGGGATTCGCCATCGCTGCTGACTCACGATGAACTGACCACGCTGTTCCACGAGTTCGGGCACGGCCTGCACCACATGCTGACAGCGCAGACAGTCGCCTCTGTGTCGGGCATCAACGGCGTGGAATGGGACGCGGTGGAGCTGCCGAGCCAGTTCCTGGAGAACTGGTGCTGGGAGGCCGAGGCACTCGGCTTCATTTCAGGCCACGTCGAGACCGGAGAGCCGCTGCCGGCGGCCCTGCTGGACAAGCTGCTCGCGGCGCGCACCTTCCAGGCCGCGATGCAGACGGTGCGGCAGCTCGAATTCTCCCTGTTCGATTTTCGCCTGCACATGGAGTGGGGCAGAAGCGGCTTCGAGTCCGTCCAGGCGCTGCTCGACGCCGTGCGCGACGAGGTGGCGGTGCTGCAGCCGCCGGCGTGGAATCGCTTCCAGAACACTTTCAGCCACATCTTTGCCGGCGGCTATGCCGCAGGTTATTACAGCTACAAGTGGGCCGAGGTGCTGTCGGCAGATGCCTACAGCCGCTTCGAGGACGAGGGCATATTCAATGCCGCAACGGGTGCGGACTTCCTGCGGGAAGTGCTCGAGAGCGGTGGCTCACGCGATGCCCTGGCAACGTTCAAGGCGTTCCGCGGGCGTGAACCCGACATCAAGGCACTGCTGCGACACTCGGGAATTGCGGCCTAGTGGGCCACCCAGGTGGCGCAGCCCCGTTGACCGGGGCCGGAGGCGACGCAGATGCGAATCTCGCGCAGATCCTCGCCCGCGGAGGCGGTGACAATCCGGTCGAGGAGGTAGCGCGCGAATTCTTCCACCGTTGCGTTGACGATGGGCAGGACACGCGTATCGCTCTTGAGGAACTGCATGGTGTCGCCGGCAAAGGCAACGCGGTAGTAATCGCCCGCGTCTTCCAGCGTCTGGTAAGGAGAGCTGTCAGGCAGGATCAGGTACTCGTCGAGTTCGTCACAGAGTCGCTTGATGCGATTCTTGTACACGTTGTAATCCGCAGCAAAACCATTGTTGCCCATGGGCGCCACAATCTTTGCGGAGACCGAGTAATTGTGCCCATGCAGGCGCTCGCGATCCGTCGCCGAGAAAATCGTGTAATGTGCGGCGGAGAACTTGTGGCTCTCCTTGTCGATGTACAGCGTCGTCAGCTGCTCGGCGGCCTTGATCAATCCGGTGTCCTCGTTGGTGGTGTCTGCTATCAGTCAGGACAGTCCAGCATACGCGGGGGATGCTGCCGCCGGTTCACACGCCGGGGAAATCCGGCGCGGCGGCGGGGGAGTATAAACTGGCCAGCGACAACGTTAGCACAGGTCACGCCCGCGTGATTCTCCCGGACAAGGATATTGCAATGCCCATCGCCATCATTACCGGAGCCAGCGCAGGCATCGGCCGCGCCACAGCTACCCTTTTCCTGGACGCCGGATACGCCGTATACAACCTGTCGCGGCGGCCCTGCCCCCTGCCCGACGTCGAGAATCTGCGCTGTGACCTGCGCGATCGGGACAGCGTGGATGCGGCAATGGCGGTGCTGTTACCGGCGATCAAAGGCGCCGACTCGGTGGCCCTCATCCACAACGCCAGCCAGATGCTGAAGGACACCGCGCTTGACTGCAGCGACGAAGCGCTGGCCGCGGTGCTCGAGGTCAACGTGATCGGTATCAACACCCTGAACAGGCGGCTGCTGCCCGC
>JAWLGG010000114.1:0-7834 GCA_041685155.1 Chromatocurvus sp. | reverse complement strand
GCTGCTGTTCGTCACCCTGCAGCAGAGCAGCTATGACCGCGTCGATGACTGCGAAAAGTCGGAGTTCAAACCACTTGCGGAGCTGGACGCAAAAGAGAAGCGCGCCTGGCTCAACAGCATGGTGCTCGACAAGTCGCATGAGGGGCGCGATGAGTTTTTCCAGACCCACTGGCAGCGCATGGGGGATCTCTACGCCAATCCGTTCTACGCCGCCGACTCCCTGGTGCTGAACATGCAGGCCTTTGGCAGGGAGGGCCTGCGCTACCTCGAGTCCATGGTGGGCGTGCTCGGTTTCAAGCGCGCGGACGGGAGTCCCTACACCCCGGACGAGGTCGCGGATATCTACCGCCAGCGCCTGCAGCAGCCGGACGCCCTGGCGACCGGCGTTACCGTGCGCATGCAGGTCGCGGTGCTGCGCTTCGCGCCGGCGGCGGAAGACATGCTGCGCACGCTGTATGCCTTTGTCGCCCGCAATAACGATCTCTGGGTCGGCGTCAATTTTGTCGGCCGGGAAGACAACGACAAGGGCTACCCGCTGCGCTTCCTGCCGGTGCTGCGCGAACTGCGCCGCGAGCACCACGGGGTGCGCCTGTCGGTGCACGCCGGCGAGGTGGATGAACCGAACCACCACGTTCGCGACACCCTGCTGCTCGGCGCTGACCGTATCGGCCACGGGGTCAACCTGATCACCGACGCCGACACGATGCGCCTGATGCGCCATGGACCCTATCTGGTGGAGATCAACCTGGTGTCCAACCTGCTGCTCGAGTACGTGTCCGACTACAGCGAGCATCCCTTTCCAGAGTACCTGCGCACCGGCATTCCCGTTGCGCTGTCTACCGATGATCGCGGCATGTGGGACTCCAACCTGACGGATGAGTTCTTCGTGGCGGTGCGCGCCTACAACCTGTCCTGGCCCGAGCTGACGTCCCTGAGCCGCAACTCCCTGCAGTACGCCTTCGCCGAAGACGCGGTGAAGGCGCAGCTGCTCGGGGACTTCGCCATCCGTCTGGGCGACTTCGAGCGTCGACTGCGGCGCGAGCCGGCGTCTGTGCTTTCCGCAGACGCCCGCAGCCACGGATTTACCTGCCGTCTGTTCGACCTGTGCGATATTCAATCTTCCGCTGAACCCGAAAAGGACCTGCCATGATGTTTTCCCGATTGACCCTGCCGCTGTTGGGCTCGCTGCTGCTGGCGCTCACGGCCTGCGATGACAGCGCCCGGACCGATGCGCCGGCGCCTGCCGCGGCGCCCGAGCCGGAGCCGATGAAGATCAGGGCGGTGGTGGTGACGATGTTCGAGATCGGAGAGGACCGCGGTGACCAGGCCGGCGAGTTCCAGCTCTGGAATGAGCGCCGCAACCTGACCGAGATCCACGAATTCGGCGGACACCACGCCCTGCACCACGATCCCGAGACGGGACTGCTGGTCATGGTCACCGGCATCGGCACCGCCAAGGCCGCGTCATCGGTCATGATGCTGGGCATGGACCCGCGCTTTGACCTGAGCGAGGCCTACTGGCTGGTCGCGGGCATTGCCGGCTTCGACCCCGCGGATGCCTCCATCGGGTCGGCGGCCTGGGCGGAGTATCTCGTGGACGGCGATCTCTCGCATGAAATCGATGCGCGGGAGATCCCCGAGGACTGGGACTACGGCTACTTCGCGCGCTATACCAGCGGCCCCTTCGACCCCGACCGGCCGGAGCCTACCGGGGAGATGTTCCGCCTGAACCCGGACCTCACCGAGTGGGCGTTCCAGCTCACCCGGGATATCGAACTGCCGGATGACGGGGCCCTGGCTGAGACCCGGGCGCTGTACACGGAGCATCCGAATGCGCAGAAACCGCCCTTTGTGCTGAAGGGTGACCATCTCGCTGCGCTGACGTTCTGGCACGGCGAGATCCTGAACGACTGGGCCAATGAGTGGGTGGACTACTGGACCGATGGCAAGGGTGAGTTCGTCTCCTCGGCCATGGAGGATACCGGTACCATGCAGGCGATTACCTACCTCGACAACGCCGGGCGCGCCGATCGCGATCGCGTCATGGTGCTGCGCACCGCCAGCAACTACACCATGCCGCCGCCCGGCGTCACCGCCGCGGAGAACCTGCTGGCAGAAAACGAGGGCTATGCCGGACTCGATGCGTCGCTGGAATCGGCCTATCGCGTGGGTTCCCGGGTAATCGACACCCTCCTGGAGAACTGGGACACCTATCGCCAGCGTGCGCCCACGGTGGCGGATCTTGCTGCGGCAGAGGCGTCGTCCGGGCAGTAATCGGGTGCAGAACTGTCGTGCGCGAGGCCCAGTCGGCGCGCTGTGATCGACGCGGTGATCGAATGGCTGCCGGTCCTCGCGGCCCTGTCTGCCGCGGGCATTCTCGCGGGGCTGCTCGCCGGCCTGCTCGGCGTCGGTGGCGGCATCGTGATCGTCCCCGTGCTCTTTCTGGTGTTCCAGGGCCTCGGCATCTCGCCGGCAACGGCGATGGTCGTCGCCACCAGCACCTCGCTGCTCATCATCGTCCCGACCAGCGTGGCCTCGGCCCGTGCCCACCACCGCCGCGGCAATGTCGATCTGCCGCTGTTCCGTCGCTGGCTCTGGTTCATGCTCGCCGGCGTGATTATCGGCAGCCAGGTGGTGAGCCGTGTCAATGGCGTCCTGCTGTCGGGCGTCTTCGGCTTTGTCGTCCTGCTCATTGCCGCCAACACGCTGCTGCGCCCCAACGCGCCACCGCTGCGGGAGGACCTGCCGTCCCTGGCTCAGCAGGGGCCCGTTGCCGCGGTGATCGGGGCGCTGTCGGTCATGATGGGTATCGGCGGTGGCGCTCTGAGCGTCACTGTACTGACCAGCTGGAACGTGGCAGCTCACCGGGCGGTTGGCACCTCGGCGCTCTTCGGCCTGGTCATTGCCCTGCCGGGAGCGCTGCTGCTGCTGGCTGCAGCGAGCCCGGCGGATGCGCCCCCCGGGACGGTGGGGCTGGTGAATCTGCCCGGGTTTGCCGCCATCGCGCCGCTGACCTGGTTCATGGCTCCCCTTGGGGTACGCCTCGGCGCAAGGCTCAGCGGACTCGCACTGAAAAAGGTATTTGCCGTGTTCCTCACGATTGTCGGCCTGCGCATGCTGTGGCAGGTTCTTGCTGATGGCTGAAACAACAGGAGAAGTCCGGATGAGAATAAGGTGCACAGAACCCCGCGGGCAAAGCCGCCTGGCCCCCGCGCTGGTCGGGACGGTGCTTGCGCTTGTGGCGCTGTTGCCGGAGACCCTGCGCGCGGCGCCGGCCCTGCCGATCAAGGCGGTGGTCGTCACCATGTTCGAGAATGGCGACGCCAGGGGCGACGAGCCGGGGGAACTGCAGCTGTGGGTGGAACGCAGTGAGGTGGTGCAGGAATACCCCTTTCCCCTGGGTGAGTTTCCCCTCTACCTCACGGCAGACGGCGTGCTGCTGATCTGCGTCGGGGGCGGCATTCCCAATGCGACGGCGTCGATCATGGCGCTGGGCCTGGATGGGCGTTTCGATCTGTCGCGGGCCTACTGGCTGGTCGCGGGCATCGCCGGCGGCGATCCGCAGGATGTCTCCCTGGGTTCCGCCGTCTGGGCCGACCACGTTGTCGATGGTGACCTCGTGTACGAGATCGACGCCCGCGAGATTCCCGACCACTGGCCCTACGGTTTCATACCGCTGGGAGCGAAGGAGCCCGCGCAGGGACCGCAGGACGTCTCCGCCGGCTGGACCCTCGACACCATCCATTTTCCGCTGAACCGACAGCTGGCGGCCTGGGCGTTTGAAACCACCCGCGACGTCGAACTCCCGGACATGCCGGGAATCCGTGATTTCCGCCAGCAGTACAGCGGATTTCCCGAGGCCATGCGCGCCCCCTTCGTCACCCGTGGTGACACCCTGTCCGCCAGCACCTACTGGCACGGCGGTCATCTGAACGCCTGGGCCAATGACTGGATCAAGGTCTACGCGGGGGAGGACGCCAACTTCATGACCTCGAACATGGAGGACAGCGGGACGCTGACTGCGCTGCATCGCCTGGACCGCACGGCGCGCGTCGATGCCAGTCGCGTCATGGTGCTGCGCACGGTGAGCAATTTCACCCAGCCACCGCCGGGCAGAACGCCGGCCTGGAGCACTACCGCGCCCTATCCGGATAACGGCCTGCCGGCTCTGGAAGCCGCCTACCGCGTTGGCAGCGCGGCGATCGATGCACTGGTGGCCGGCTGGGATGAGTACGCCGGGACGCTGCCCCGGGCAGCGGGCGGCGATGCGCAGCCTGCACAGGAGACTGATCGGGCTGCAGACGCGGCGGTGTCGGCGGACCACAGCGGCGTGGACAGGATTCCCGTGATATTCGACACCGACATGGCGATAGACGACTGGTCCGCGCTGCTGTTTCTGCTGCGTGAGCCCGGGATCGACCTGCGTGCCGTGACCGTGGCGGGTAGCGGTGAGTCCCACTGCGGGCCGGGTGAGCGCAACGCGCTTGCCCTGGCAGACCTGACCCGGCCCGGCAACAGCGTGCCGGTGGCCTGCGGTGACCCCTGGCCACTGGATGGCTATTTCGTCTTTCCCACCGCCTGGCAGGAGGACATGGATCGCCTCTCCGGGGTGCCGGTGCCCGCGAGCGATCGTGAACCCTACGACGGCCATGCCGTGGACCTGATCCACGCGGCCATTGCCGGGAGTGATCGTCCGGTGGTGTTGCTGGCCACGGGGCCCCTGACCAACATCGCGCAGTGGCTGGAGCGATATCCGCAGGACCGCAATCGCGTGTCCCGACTGGTGATCATGGGCGGTGCGCTGGATGCACGCGGCAACATCATCGTGCCGGGGTTCACGGACAACAACCCGAATACCCGGGCCGAGTGGAACCTGTACGTGGATCCCGTGGCCGCCCGTCGCGTCCTCGAGGCGGGCCTGCCCGTGGAGCTGGTCGGGCTCGACGTCACCAATCACGTGCAGGTGACGCCGGCCTTCGCCGCTGACTTCAAGCAGCGGGTGGACAATCCGGCGGCGGCGTTCTGGAGTGCGGTGCTGGATGCCAATGACTGGTTCATCGACTCTGGCGAATACTATTTCTGGGATGTGCTCGCGGCGCTGACGATTGTCGATCGTGAGCGCTACTGCCGTGGAGAGCACCTGGCGCTGAGCGTGGACTACCGCTACACGGATCGCCCGTGGCTGGCGACCTCGGACATGAGCATGCCCGCGGCGAACTGGCGCGGCAGGCCGCGCCGCCACCTCGACGCGGAAACTGCCGGGGTGCTGCGCCCTGCACCGGAGGCGCCGGCGACCACGCTGGTGTGCCAGCAGACCGATGCCGACGCCGCCTTTGAGCACTTCGTGACGACCCTGACGAATGCGTCGCCGGAGGCAGCCGGTGAGTAGTAGCGCGGCGCTTTCGGAGCAGACCGGGGAGAGCGCATGGCTTGCGGCCATGCCGAAGTGCGAACTGCACCTGCATATCGATGGCACTCTGCAGCCCGAGCGCCTGCTTGCCCTGGCAGAAAAGAATGCCGTTCCGCTGCCGTACACCTGCGTTGAGGATGTCGAGCGGGCCTGCGACTTTACCGACCTGCAGAGCTTCCTCGATCTGTATTACCTCGGCGCGTCCGTACTGCGCACGGAAGAGGATTTCTACCATCTGATGATGGACTACCTGCTCATGTGCCGGCGGCAGAACATCCTGCACACGGAAATCATGGTGGAGCCCCAGACCTACGCCCCCGGCGGTGTGACGCTGGACGTGGTGATGCGCGGATTTGCTGCCGCCGTGGATGAAGCGCGTCGGGAGTGGGGGCAGTCGGTGCTGCTGATACTCAGCTTCCTGCGCCATCTCAGTGAGGACAGCGCCCTGGACCTGCTGCGCGAGGCGATGCCCTGGCGCCGGCATTTCACGGCAATCGGTCTGGCCAGTGCCGAGCGCGATCACCCGCCGGCAGGATTTCGCCGCCTGTACCGTGCCGCGGCGGACCTCGGCCTGCGCCTGACCGCGCATGCGGGGGAGGAGGGACCGCCGGCCTACATCCGCGATGCCCTCGATATCCTGGGGGTCGAGCGTATCGACCACGGGGTGCGGGCAATGGAGGATGCGGCGCTACTGGAGCGACTGCGTCGCGAGCGGGTCCCGCTCACGGTATGCCCGCTGTCGAACGTTCGCCTGTGCGTGTTTGACCGCCTTGAACAGCACCCGATTCTCGACTTGCTGGAGCAGGGGCTGTGCGTGACCGTGAACTCCGACGATCCCGCCTATTTCGGCGGCTACCTGAACGAGAACTACAGCGCCCTGCACTCGGCGCTGGGCATGGACAGGCAGCAGGCCCTGGCGCTGGCCCGCAACGGCTTTCTTGCCAGCTTCCTGGAGCCGGAGCAGCGCGCCGGCATGCTGCGGGCGCTGGAGCGCTACGCGGCGGCGTCCTGAGCCTGCCCCGCCCCGGTGCGCCAGCGCGCGAAGCGGCGTGCGAGGGGTTCGCGAAACTGGTCGAAGAGCACCGCGAGGATGATCACCGCGCCGGTGATGATGCGCTTGCCCGGCTCGGAAACGCCGAGCTGCGCCAGGCCGGTCTCCATCACCGCGATAATCAGGACACCGAGGAAGCTGTTGGCCACCGAGCCGCGCCCGCCGGACAGGCTGGTGCCGCCAATGACGACGGCGGCAATGGCGGATAACTCCAGCCCGATACCCGCGTTCGGGTCGGCGCTCTGCAGGTAGCCGAGCTGGAAGATGCCGCCGAGGCCCGCGAGCAGGCCGGCGAGGGCGAACACGGTGATTTTCCAGGGCAGGGGATTGATGCCCGACAGCCGAACGGCTTCCTCGTTGGTGCCGATGGCCACCACGTAGCGACCGAAGACGGTCTTGACCAGCACAAACTGGCCGATGGCCACAACCGCCACGGCGAACAGCAGGGCAGTGGAGACGCCCAGGCCAAACAGCGGGTCGCCGATCATGCCCACGGCGTCACCGAGATAGCGTGTTTCCGATCCCGTCGTGAGATAGGCGCCGCCCCGGGCGATTTCCAGCATGCCGAGGGTGACCACGAAGGACGGGATGGACCAGCGGGCGCTGACAAAGCCGTTGACGCAGCCGCAGGCCAGCCCCGCCCCCAGCGCCGCGATCATCGCCGGCAGAAGCGCCCACTGCAGGTCGACCATGAGCACCCCGGTGACCGCGGCGGCCAGCGCCATGACCGAGCCCACGGAGAGATCGATGCCCGCGATCAGCAGAACGAAGGTCATGCCCACCGCGATCACCGTCAGCGTCGGAATCTGGTTGGCCAGGCTGCGGAAGGTGCCGGCGCTGAAGAAATACTCACTCATCAGGCTGAACAACAGGATGAGCGCCAGCAGGACGGCAACCAGCCCAAGGGAGTTCCAGGGCAGCCGCGGCCCGCGGCCGAAGCGCTGTGTCATGGTGTCATTTCCTCCTCCGGGAGAACCTGAGTGGTGCTGCTGTAGAAACGGAAACACGCCGCGAGAAAGGCGTTCTCGTCAAAATCCTCTGCCGCGAACTCGTCGGCGAGACGGCCATTGGACAGCACCAGAATGCGATCCGACAGCGCCCGCAGTTCCTCGGTCTCGCTGCTGACCACAATCACCGCTTTGCCCGCGGCGGCCAGCTCCCGCACCAGCAGCTGTATCCTGGCCTTGGCGCGGGCATCCACGCCGCGCCCGGGCTCATCAAACAGCAATATGGGCAGGCGCTTGAGCAGCCAGCGTCCGATCAGCACCTTCTGCTGGTTGCCGCCGCTGAGTTCCCGCACCGGCTGGGCGAGTGCCTGGTAGTTGATGTCGAGGCTGCGGCACATGGTGGATGCCATCTCTGTTTCCCGCCTG
>JAWLGG010000113.1:0-7836 GCA_041685155.1 Chromatocurvus sp. | reverse complement strand
CGCCGCGCGCATGCTGCAGCGGCCGCTGGTCTTCACGCACCACACGCTCTACGAGGAGTACACCCACTACGTTCCCATGGACTCGCCGGCGCTTAAACGATTCGTCATCGAGCTGGCTACCTGCTATGCCAATCTCGCGGATCTGGTTGTGGCGCCGAGCGAGAGTATTCGCGACCTGTTACTGGAGCGCGGCGTGGAGACGCCGGTGGAGGTGATTCCAACGGGTGTCTACGTCGAGCGGTTTGCCCGGGGCAGTGGCGCGGCCCTGCGCGAAGAGCACGGGATTCCTGTGCAGGCTTTTGTGGTGGGGCATATGGGGCGTCTGGCCTGGGAAAAGAATGTCGGCTTCCTGACGGACAGCGTCATAGCTTTTCTCAAGGAGGGAGGCGATCGGTACTTCCTGCTCGTCGGTGGAGGCGATGCGGAGTCGGCTATCGTCCAGCGGTTTGAGGACGCGGGCCTTGGGGCGCGCCTGAAGCACTGTGGGGTGCTGGAGGGGCAGAGCCTCGCCGACGCCATGAACGCGATGAACCTGTTTGTCTTTGCCTCGAAGAGCGAGACCCAGGGGATGGTACTGACTGAGGCGATGGCAAGTGGGCTGCCCGTGGTGGCGATCGATGCGTCAGGTGTGCGCGAAGTGGTCCGTGACCGTTTCAATGGTCGACTGTTGCATGAAGAAAGTATTGATACCTTTTCCAGTGCGCTGCGCTGGGTGTACGACATGGAACGGGACGACTATGCATCTCTGGTCAGTCGGGCGCGGCAGACAGCGGAGCACTTTTCCATGGTGCGCTCCGCAGCGCGCGCGCTTCAGTGCTATCGGCGTCTGCAGCAGCGCGATGGCGCTGAATTCTCCGACCATGAGCGGCTCTGGGATCAGGTACGCCATCGCATCAGCGCCGAGGTGGATATCCTGCGAAGTCTGGCGGCCGCAGGTGATGAGGCGCTGGAAAATCTGAGCGATGAGAAAAGTGGCCCGCGTTGAGTGGGCGAATCCCCGATGAATCCGACGTCGCGCTTCGCGGGAAGTGAGGCATCAGAATCAGGACAGGAGAAGGTAATGGAAAAAACTATTCTCATTACCGGTGCCAGCAGTGGTATCGGACATGCTACCGCCCTGGAGGCGGCGAAACATGGCCACAGGCTGGTGCTTGCGGCACGTCGGCAGGAAATGCTTCGGGAGTTGGTCGCGGAGATCGGCGATGACCGTGCGCTCGGCATTGCCACCGACGTGACCGACTACGAACAGGTGTCCCGGGTTGTCGAGGCCGGTCTGAAGAAGTTTGGCCAGCTCGACGCCGTCTTTGCCAACGCGGGCATGGGGCTCAATACAGCGGGCACCGAAGCGGGCGACCCGGATGAATGGCGCCGCATGGTCGATGTCAATATTCTCGGCGTGCTGCACACCGCCCGCGCAACCCTGCCCCACCTGCGCAAGACGACGGGTCACTTACTCGTCACCGGTTCTGCTGCCGGCCGCAACACGATTCAGGGCTCGGTGTACGGCGCCAGCAAGTGGTTTGTGCACGGCTTCGCCCAGAACCTGTCCGAGGAAATGAAGGAATGGCAGGGGCGCTGTACCGTTATCGCACCGGGCATGGTCAATACGCCGTTTTTCGACGAAGCCAAGCCCGACAAGCTCGACCCGCAGGACGTGGCCGATGCGGTGCTGCATGCCATCAACGCGAATCCGCGCAACAGCGTGCGCGAGATCTACCTGATGCCGGCGCGATAGACCTGTGATCCACTCGGGGAAGAGGGCGGCGCCGCAATTCCTGCCGGCGTCGCGTCGACAGCGAGCTGCGATTGTGAGAAGCGCGCCGCCTGGAACTGCCGCTCAGCTTCCTCCTGCAGTACTGCGGGTAGCAGATCAAATATCAGGTGGATGCGGTCCTCGTTGCCGTCGTTCCTGGCCTCGTGAATTTCCCGGTTATCGAACCACCAGAGCTCGCCTTCCCGCATGCGGACCTCCTCATCACCGGCGCGCAACCAGGATCCATGCGCTGATCGCAGAACCAGGTGATAGCGCTGGTGTAGCTGGTAATAGCGGCCCCGGTCTATATGCGGGTAAACGCGACGACCAGCGGGCAGCGATACGAGCTTTGCGCGACCCAGTGTGCTGTCGAGGTCTTTGGCCACGCCCTCCAGAAAATGGCGCACGAGCGGGAATTTCTCGCTGCCTGTCGTCCAGCGGCTTTCCTGAACGTCGCGGCGGGCCCTGCCGTGGAGACAGGACTTGCGCAGGCCCCTGATGGGGACTGACATGGCCTCGCGCTGCACCCGGACCTTTTCCTGTCGTCCGGTCTGCAGGTCCCAGGCGGAATCGACCCGGGACAGGGCATCCAGGAAGGGGCTGACGGCGACGCATGATCGAATGAGTCTGAAGTTTTTCATGGCATACCTCATGCCGTTTCCGGCAGTGTGCGGAGATTGGAAAACGCCGCCGGTGCCTGGTGCATCGGCCTGACGTGACAGGCTATAAAGTGCGTGATGAGCACAGGGTAGGGAATGCCGGCAGCAGCCGCGGCGAATGCGGCGTCACCCCGCGGCGATAGCAGATCAACCACTCGCACACCGACAACACCTGCGACGCCAGCGGAGTCGAGCCAGAGGTCGATGCGCGCGATATCACGGCAGCGAAGTGCAATAAAGACGCGGCGCGCCGCGCCTTCTACTGCTGCACGCTCGTGCTGATCGAGTCGAGCGACCCCGTGGCGACGCTTCGGAGTCTGGCTTTCCAGAGGCGGCAGCACCTGCGGTGCCGCATCCTCGGTCTCGCCGCGCATGACGATCACCCGCAGCATTCGTCCCACCGGGGCCCTGGCGATCAGCGGCCGGTCGCCGGCAGCGACGATACGACGGACTGCGCGCGCAAGGGAGGCCTTGCCTTGTGCTCGCAGGGCCTCCCTGTCGCTCTGGAACCGGTGCAGGACGAGCCAGGGGCCGGCGGCGTCTCCGCCTGCGTCTGTTATACAACCTGGCTCCTGGAGAGCCAGCGCAGGCAGGTGATGCGCAGCAAGGGTCTGTGCCAGCAGCAGCTGGTCGCTGATTGCCGCCATCGCCAGCGGGTCCGGGCCGGTGTAGGGGACCCCTATCATCTCGCACAGACTGGGAACCTGGCACAGCCGGCCCGTTCCCTGCACGCCGCCGGCATAATTGATCACCAGCGCGCCGGGTGTGTTGCCCAGCGCGCTGCCGGGGATGAAATCCCGCAGTCGGTTGTACAGGCGCGCGTCGGCCTCCAGTACGGCCACGGTATGTCCCGCGCCCCGGAGTGCATCCACGAGCGCCTGTACTGAGCACAGGCGATACCGCCGCGGCGCGTTGCCGCCGGTATGCCGGAGTATCGTGTTGCTCCACCGGTTGCGTACAACGGCAATGCACAGGCCGTTAGCGGGTTTTTCCGCCGTATCCCCCGGGCGGAAATCCTCAAGCAGTCGCCAGTCCGCGAACTCGGAGACGAGAATCACCAGCACGAGCTGCGTCATAATGAGTTCGGGACAGGCCAGGGCAAGCTGGCTCAGTAGAGGCCATGAGGCGACGAGCGCGATCAACAGCGCGAGAACGATCGTGGCGCCCGTGCGCCAGGCTGCCGTTGCTATGTTCTCGCGCGCGACGCTGTCCGCGATGCTCTCCGCGAGCATCGCCAGAATCACGACGGGGAAGAATGCAAAGCTCGACAGTATGGCGGAGTCAAAGGTGGTTCCCAGCAGCAGGCCGGCGACCATGGTGGCGGCGACGATGGACAGAATGCTGGAGACGCGGGCATAGAGTGGCATGCCCGAGCGACGCATCAGCGGCCGCACCAGTACCACACAGGCGGCGATGATCGCTATGAGTACCAGGCTGGGAAGGATTCCGACCTCGCGCATCCCAATGGCGATCAGAATGGCGCGAAAGCCGAGGACGCGGATGCCCAGGCTGAGGCGTGTAATCGCCACCAGGAGCGCCGCAAGCGGCAGCTGAACGACGTGGAGAATGGCCGTGCGGTCCTCCGCCGCTATCCACAACAGGCTGAAATGCTGGTTGAGCCAGTCTCCGGAAAGGCTGAGGAAGGCCGCGCTGTGTCCGGCGAGCGCCAGCACCCGCAGCCCCACAAGGAGGAGCGGCAGAACGCCGAGTGCGACAATGATGCAGAGGAATGGAAGGGGTATGCCGCGTCTGGGCCGGTGCTCCCGAAGGCGCCTTCGGGCGCTCTGCATGATCGACTCCTGATCTGTCATCCGGGCGGGCGTCACGGGGCTGTACGCTCGATGTTGACGCTGGCGGACATGCCTGGTCGCAGGAGTCCGGGCATCGCGTCGAGGCGGATCGCAATGCCGATCAGCGGAGACTGCTGCATGCGTTCGCTGCGAGACTGCGGCAGGTGGTCGATTGGCATTTCATAGTCGGTTGCCAGGCCCACGCTACTCACCACGCCGTCAAGGGTCTGCCCGGGCAAGGCAGGTGATGTGACGCGCACCGCGTTGCCGGTGGTGATGTGTGACAGGTCGGCTTCGTCGACCCAGGCCTCTATCCACGTATTGTCGCTGAACCACATAGTCAGTGCAGGGGTACCGATACCCACAGCCATTCCGGGTTGCGCAAGACGTCGGATAATGGCGCCGTCTGCAGGGGCGCGGATCACGGTCGCTTCCAGGTCCGCCTCAGCACGGGCCACGCGCGCAGCGGCCTGCGCCGTCTGCGCGGCCAGGACGTCGAGTCGCTGCTCCCGAGCGGCGAGTTCCAGCGTGCCGTGGTGCGCCTCATCGAGAGCATTGACTGCCGATTCCTGCTCCGCAGACGCCTCGGCAGCCCGGGCGCTTGCAGCACTGGATCTGGCAGCGGCATCGCGAACCTCCTCGCGGGAGATGGCCCGCCCGGGCAGCAAGGCCTCGCGGGTACTGTGAAATGCAGCTGCACCCTCGGCTTCGCTGGTAGCGGCCTCCAGTGCGGCGCTTGCACGACGCACCTCGGCTTCAGCGCCGACAATACGCAGACGGAGACGGTCGCGTTCGAGCTCGATGGTCGCCTTTTCCGCCCGGTAGCCGGCGACAAGGGCATCGTGCTTCGCGCGAGCCTGGGCAAGTTCCGCCCTGATGTGGCGATCGTCGAGCTGCACCAGGACGTCACCCGCGAGCACCTGGCTGCCGGCATCCACCCGCACGTCCTTCACGACTCCCTCGATCCGGGTGCCGAGCTCTGAGAGGTGAGCGCGTACCAGTGCATTTCGCGACACCACGAATGCAGACTGGTGCTGGAGCCAGAGTACCGCGGGTACCAGCGCGGCAAGCAGGAGCAGTCCGGCAATCAGCATGCCGGTGCGTGATTTCCTGGGTCCAGGGGCGAAGTCCCGAAGGCCTTCTTCCGGCAATGGGGCAAGCTGCACCGCCGACGCCCGACTGTCATTCCTGTCGGGTGGCGCCACCTGTCGGGCCTTGATCTTATGCGCAGTCACGCTGCGTCCCCAGTACATGGGCACCGGCACTCGCGTCCGGGGCCGGTGCAGAGAGAGCCAGCTCCGGACCGGGGCGCGAGCCGGTGTTAAGGCTTTCGCCGATGAGCGCCAGCAAGTGGCCGCGGTGGACGAACTCGTCGAAGTCATGGCCAATGCCGGGGATTTCGAGGTACCTGACCTCGCCGGGGAGTCGGTGAGCTTTCGCGGCGAGGCGCATGCGTGCCACCCAGGTGCGCGCACGCTCTACCCGCGTCGTCCCTTGCTGATGATCGAGCTCGTCTGACCTGCGCAGGTTCTGTGAGCCGGTATCCCGGTCACCGACGATGACCGTTGTGGGCACGTGCAGGAATCTTTCGGGGTTCAGCGACAGGCCTCGCAGTCCCCTCTGGACATGAAGGCCCAGTGGGTAGCGGAGCGTTGTGTCTGGCAGCGTGTACCAGCCCGCCGCGATGATAATCAGGCGTGCGACCCGCTGCGGATGTGCCATCGTGTAGCGATGGGCGAACTGCGCGCCGCCCGAAAACCCCGCCAGGTGAACCGGCCCCCCATTTTCGCCGAACATGTCCTCCATGCAGGCGTCGAGTACCCGGTCCGAGCGCAGCCCGTCGCGTCCGCGACCCAGTCGCTGGTACCGTGGGTGTCCGTCCCCGGAAAACAGCGGTGCAATCAGCATACAGCCCAGCGCCTCGCAGAGTGGCAGCAGTGCCCGGGCGTGCTCCTCGGCGCGTCGGTTGTACCCGTGCACGAACATCAGGGGTGGCTGATCGTCACGCTGGTGCCGCGGTCGATAGGCGAAGTACCGGATCGAGTTTGTTCCGGATAGCCGATGCGCCTCGAGCTGTCCTCGAGCCAGGGCGTCCGCGCGACCGCGTGTGTGTGTATGGAGTGGCTTCATCCTGAGATCTCCCGTCGCTCCGTGCCCGCAACGACTGCAAGCAGCCGCTGTGCGACGTGAGCGCTGGCAAGCTCCTCCCGGTTCAGGCTGTCAATGCCAGTCGCCGCCCGCGCCTCGCGTCGCTGCAGTGGGGAAGCGGAGAGCAGGCCGGAGAGGGCGAGAATCGGGCTCGGCTGCGCATACAGGGCCTGTATGCCGGCGCTCGCGCCCATGGCATCCCGGGCCGCCAGCACGATACCGCTGACCGTGCGTGCAAAGGTTGCGGAGCGCACAAGCTGAGCGGTTTCCTGCTGGTAGACCCCGTCGGCAACCTCCATCACGATCGTGTCGATGCCTTTCGCGGCCATCGTGTTCACGAGCAGTTCCATGGCGTTCTCGATACGCGCGATTGGTGTGCGATAGGTTGAGGGCAGCCCGGCATCGGTGAAGTCCAGTACGCAATCAGCTCCCGCGTCCTGCAGAAGCCAGGTGTCACCGCCGGCGCCCGTGCCGGTTATCTTGATATAGCCCGTGCGCCTGCCTGCGCACCTGAGGCCCCTGACCAGGTGCGCCGCGGTCTCGGTTTTCCCGGCATCCATGGCCGTGCCCAGAACCGCGAAGACCGGCAATGACGTGCGTGGCGGAGTCACCGGGCCGAGGGCGAAATCGCCGAGGTTCATGCGGCGTCCCTGATCATCCGCCAGCAGGCCCAGCGGCTGTATTGCGGTAGGTCCCCGGGAAATGCGGTCGTGCCATGACAGGGCGCGGGCAGCGATGCCTCCGCCGGCAACCAGGTGGCAGGCTGCAAGGCTCTGCGGTACCTCGGCTTCAAACTGTTCGCAGGCGTAGCGGTTCGCGTAGGCGACGATGACCAGGTCACCGACAAACAGGCGTCGGCGCCGACCGTCGACCAGCTGCAGATTGCCGTGATGTCCCAGTCGCTCAATCCGCGCGAGTACCAGGTCGCCAACCTGTGGCTGCAGGTCGCCACCGAGGAGGGTCGCGGCACGGGAACGTTCTGCCCGGCGGGTGCTAAAGGCCCAGTGGCTATGCGCAAGGGCATTTTCCGGCAGTGGCAGCCTGTGCTGTTCGCCGGGGCGGGCCTCCAGGATGTCGGTTCGTTGCGTCCTCTCGAGCAGCGACTGGGTCAGTGCGGCGACCCGCTGTTCGCTGCTTTCACTCACGGCGGCGTGCCAGGTGGGGAAATGTTCGATGTTGGTCATGGTCGCGCTCCTCGGGTAATGATGTGTTCAGGTTTATATGGGAAAATAATCCCAATTTAGCGAAGCGTCAACAAGGTTCCGCAGAAAAAATGAAAATTTCATGTTTCTGACATATGGCTGCCGTGGGCGCGGATGCACTGACCTGGGCAGTCCGGGTGGTCGTGGTCAGGGAAGGTTGATACAGGAGCTGCCTCATAGCGGTGTCGGCCCGGCGGCACAGCCGCGCGCCCTGAGCGCTCAGCGCAACAGCTACCGGGCAATAGGTTTGCTGGTGTCCAAGAGGTCGGTGATCCTGCCGGCCG
>JAWLGG010000112.1:0-7853 GCA_041685155.1 Chromatocurvus sp. | reverse complement strand
CGCAGGCCGATGGCCCGGCCCAGCTCGAGGTCGGCGGTAAAGACAGCCGCCTCCCAGCCGTCGAACTCGTCGTGCAGCACCTGGCCCAGACGCTGGTACAGGTGGCGCAGCGAGGCTTTCTCGCCCAGGCGTTCACCGTAGGGCGGATTGCAGATCACCAGGCCATGATGCAGCTGCCGGTGGCTCGGTCGGCGCAGCTCTCCCAGGGGCTTGCAGCTTACCCGGACCTGACGCTGCAGACCGGCCGCGGCAATGTTGGCCTGCGCATGGCGCACGACCGCGGGATCGGCATCGTAACCGCGTATTTCCGGGAGTTCGCGCTCCATTCCCCGGCTGGCTCGCAGGCGGGCATCCCCGAGCACCGCCTCCCACTGCCGCGCGTCGTGCTCCAGCCAGGCCTCGAAGGCAAAATACTGGCGGTGCAGCGCGGGCGCGCAATCGGCGGCCATGAGTGCCCCCTCGATGAGCAGCGTTGCCGAACCGCACATGGGGTCCACCAGCGCACCACCACGCGCCGCCATGCCGGGCCAGTCGGCGCGCAAAAGCAGCGCCGCGGCCAGATTTTCCTTGAGCGGAGCCTCGCCCGCACGAACCCGGTATCCGCGCTGGTGCAGGCTGCCGCCGCAAAGATCAAGGGCAACCCTGGCGCGACCCTTGAACAGCTGCACGCTGATACGGATCTCCGCCAGTCGCCGGTCGACACTCGGCCGCTGCTGCCCGCCATCCCGGAAGCTGTCCACGATAGCGTCCTTGGTGCGTTGCGCGCCGAACTGCGTATTGCGGATTTCCGGCGTCTGACCGTGAAAGTCGACCGCGAAGGAACGCCGCGCGGCAAACAGCCCGGGCCAGGGAATCTCCTTCAGCCCGCGATAAAGTGCGTCGGGGTCCGACGCCTCGAACTCGGACAGCGGCAGCAGTATCCGGTTGGCAAGGCGGGACCACAGACAGGTGCGGTAGAGGGTTGCCCTGCCACCGGAGAAGAAAACGCCCGCGGGGGTTTCACGCACCGCCGTGGCCCCCAGTGCGGCGAGCTCATGGGTCAGCAGTGAGCCGACGCCGCGGGGGCACAGGGCGAGAAATTCACGGACCGGATCTGCGCTCACGGGTTTGCGTCTGCCTCCAGCGCAAAGATGCGCTCCAGCAGACTGCGCCATTCGACAAACTGCTCCTGCAACGACCCCTGCAGCCGGAAAATACGGTCATCGACATCCACCACTGTCTCGGTGACCTCGTTGTCAAAGCCCCGCGCAAGTTCGAAAAGGTCCTGCTCGTGGACCTTGGCGCGACGGAAGGTATTGTAGGTCTGCTGCATGGCCGCAAAGGTGCCGCGCCGGCTCTGGATCTCGCGCTGCGACGCCCGCGCCACGTAGTCCTCCTCGTAGACGACCAGCTCCCGACTGTACTCCCGCCACAGGTGGTAGGTCGGCGCGAAATCATCAACCAGAGCCCGGTACTGTTCGTCCACCGTGTCGATGAACAGGTTTTCCTGTCGCTGCAGACGCCGCACACGCTGCAGCATGGTATCGCCCTCCGCCGGCAGGCCGGCCAGTGCGACGCGACCGTCATCCCCGCGCTGCAGGTAGCTCGAGAAAACCTCCGGGGCGAGGCGCCCGGCAAAGCGCATCAGTGCGATATCCGGCAGCGGGGCAAGCTCGGCGCCGGAAAGGTCCGCGCGCACCGCGAGCAGATCGTTGGCGATTCTCTGATACACATCGGCAAAGGGCTCACCGGATTTCTCCACCGGGTAGTCATCGGCAGTGGTGCTGCCGCGGTAGCGTCGCGACAGCCACTCGCGGCCACTGGCGTCCGTCGCGGTTACAGACAGCACCAGATCGCGACCGTCCGCGTGCACGATCCGCCCGGATACCGTCAGCGCCACCGAGTCGGGGCGCTCCGGCAGCATCCGCACCACACCCCACTGGCCGCTGTGCTCCAGGACCCGGCGCAGCTGCACCGGAACGAATAGCGACTCGGCCTTGCGTACCTCGGCAAATACGCTGTCGATCTCGCTGTCACGCAGAGACTCAAGACCGGTATCGAAGACCAGCACGGCAACATCGAGCACCGGCTGTGGCGGCGACGCGCCGGCCCGCTGCAGCCGCACTTCGCCAACGGGTTCGGGCCAGTCGCCCCCGGGCATCACCGAGGCCTGCGTTGCCGCCTTTTGCGGCGCAGGCGCGCTGGCGCACGCTCCGAGCAGTGCAAGGCCGAGTGCGATGACGATACCGGCGAGAGGAAGACGCATCAGGGTTGCTCCGTGGTACAGACGCGCCCGCGGGTCAGCGTCATTTCACAGCGGTAGCCGCGCTCGCCCGGCTCAAAACGGCTGTAGACCCGCTGCACACTGAAGGGCGAGCTGACCCGGTCCGAGAACACGGTGGTATAAACCCCGAGCTGGTCTCTGGACGGGGACAGGCTGAAGCGGTGGCGTATCGACAGGCCCTCGGGCAGGGCTATGCGGAAAACCAGCTGCGAGCCGTCCCAGCCGCAGGCCTCGCGACCGACGCCGAGATCGCGGATGCTGGTGGCCTTGCGCAGGAAGTCACAGGTCAACGCAAAATTGCCCTCCCGCTTGACCTGTATCCGGGTCCGGCTCTGCTCGATCTCGAACAGGTCTGACTCCGTGATCAACTCCGCCATGCGCGCCAGGCCGATGATCGAGGGGGCGCTGTCGGTGCCGGCGCCGCCGAGCACCACGCCGGGGCCGCCGCGCTCGCCCCGCCTCGCCGCCTCGCGCTGCGCCTGCTTGCGCAGGTTGCGCACCAGGGTGTTCATCTGCGCCTGGACGTTGTCGCTCTGCGCGAAATTCAGTTCCCAGTGCCCGGAAAAATCCACCGGGGACGCCGCCGAGGGTTCTCGGCGCTCGTTTTTTGTGGTCTGCGCGCAGGCCGCCAGGCAGAGACACGCCAGGGCGACAAAAACAGGCCGCAGGGGGACCTGCGCCGCGCAAATGCGATCACTGAGTAACACCAGGTGCATAGACTTTGCGTCGCGTAGGGTAAATGACGCATGGTACATGAAACAGTATACTCGCGCTCTTTCTGCAGCCGACGGCGACACCGGGAGAGACCATGGCAAAGCGGGTTTACCTGTTCAATGAAGGGAATCGTGACGATCGGGACCTGCTGGGAGGCAAGGGCGCGAACCTCTGTGAAATGACCAACCTGGGCCTCCCCGTCCCCTTCGGCTTTGTCATCACCACCCCGACCTGCCGCGAGTTCTTCGAGAACGGCAATCAGCTGCCGAACCTGCTCGAGCAGGAATACCGCGTCGCACTCGACCTGGTGGAAAAGAAAATGGGGGCGCGCTTTGGCGACCCCGCAAACCCGCTGCTGTTTTCCGTTCGCTCCGGCGCACCCATATCGATGCCGGGGATGATGAACACCATTCTCAACCTTGGCCTGAATGACGAGATCGCGGCCGGGCTGGCAGAGAAAACCCGGAATCCGCGCTTCGCCTATGACTCTTACCGACGCTTTATCCAGATGTTTGCCGACGTCGTGATGAACCTCGACGGCGCGCAGTTCGAGCGCGAGATCGAGAACTACAAGCACGAACGCGGCTTCGAGAGCGACACGGACATGGGCGCGGACGACTGGCGCGCTATTGTCGAGGCATTCAAGCGCATTGCGGATTTCCCCCAGGACCCCTTCGTGCAGCTGCGCAGGGCGGTGGAGGCGGTGTTCCTGTCATGGCACACGCCCCGCGCCAACGTCTATCGCGAGATGAACAACATTTCCGATTCCCTTGGCACAGCGGTCACCGTCCAGGCCATGGTGTTCGGCAATTTCGGCGATGACTCGGGCTCCGGCGTCGCCTTCACCCGCAACCCGTCCACCGGCGAGCATGTGTTCTTCGGCGAGTTCCTGTTCAATGCAGCGGGAGAGGACGTGGTGGCAGGAACGCGCACGCCACTGCCCATATCCGCCCTCAAGGACCGGCTGCCCGCGGTCTACGAGCAGCTCGACCAGACCCAGGCACTGCTGGAGAAGCACTACCGCGACATGCAGGATATCGAGTTCACTGTGCAGGAGGGGCGCTTCTACATGCTGCAGACCCGCAGCGGCAAGCGTACCGGGCGCGCCTCCATCAAGATCGCCGTGGACATGGTCAACGAGGGACTGATCAACGAGAAGGAAGCCCTGCTGCGGGTCTCGCCGGAACATGTCGAGGCCTTCCTGCACCCCATGGTCGATCCCGCCGCTAAAAAGGATGTGGTTGCCACGGGCCTGCCGGCGAGCCCGGGCGGGGCAACCGGGCACGTGGTGTTCTCCGCCGATGAGGCGGTGGAGGTCGCCCGCAGCGGCCGGCCGGTCATTCTCGTTCGGCGGGAAACGACCCCCGAGGATATCCATGGCATGAAGGTCGCACAGGGCATACTGACCGAGCTGGGCGGCATGACCTCCCACGCCGCGGTCGTCGCCCGCGGCATGGGCGTCTGCGCGATCACCGGTGCCACCGGTCTCGGCGTCAACATCGAGACGGGGAAAGCCACCACGCGGGACGGCCACGTCATCAGTCGCGGCGACCTGATCACACTGGACGGCAGCAGCGGTGAGGTCATGCTCGGGGATATCCCGAAAACCGAGGCCAGTTCCAGCGACGACTTCCAGACGCTGCTGTCCTGGGCGGACACGCACCGGCGCCTCAAGGTGCGGGCGAATGCAGAGACACCCGAGGATGCACAGCGCGCCCGGGAACTGGGTGCCGAGGGCATCGGCCTGTGTCGCACGGAGCACATGTTCTTCGACCGCGAGCGGATCGACCTCATGCGCGCGATGATCCTGTCGCGCAACAGGGACGAGCGTGAACCCTACCTGCAGAAACTCCGCGTGTTCCAGCAAGAAGACCTGCTCGCCCTGTTCAAGGTCATGGACGGCCTGCCGGTGACCGTGCGCCTGCTGGACCCGCCGCTGCACGAGTTCCTGCCCCATGGCGAGGAGGATGTGGTCGAGCTGGCGAAGCGACTCGGGCGCTCTGCAGACGAGATCCGCGAGGCGGCGGAGGCGCTGTCCGAAGTCAACCCCATGCTCGGCTTCCGTGGCTGCCGCCTGTCGGTGGTCATGCCGGAAATAACGCGCATGCAGGTCAGCGCCATTATCGGCGCGGCCATCGAGGCCATCGAGCAGGGCTATAAGCCCTACCCAGAGATCATGATCCCCCTGGTCATCAACGTGCGCGAGATCCGCCTGATCGGCGAGATCATCGACAGCAGCATCCGCAAGATGCTGAAGGAGAAATCGGTCTCCCTGCGCTATAAGGTGGGCACCATGATGGAAACGCCCCGCGCCTGCCTCGGTGCGGACCGCCTGGCGCCGGAAGTGGAGTTCATGAGCTTTGGCACCAACGACCTGACGCAGATGACCTACGGCTTCTCCCGGGACGACGCCGGCCGCTTCATCCCCGACTACCTGGAGAACAAGCTGATCGAGCACGACCCCTTTGTCAGTCTCGACCAGCGCGCCGTGGGTCGCCTCATGCGCATGGCGGTAGAGGAGTCCCGCGCCGCGAACAAGAACATCAAGTACGGCATCTGTGGCGAACACGGCGGCGATCCCCGCTCCATACAGTTCTGCCACGACCTGGGACTCGACTATGTGTCCTGCAGCCCGTTCCGCCTGCCCGTAGCGCGGGTCGCCGCCGCCCAGGCGCAGGTGCTGTCAGAGGGATGACCCCGCTGCCGGAATACAGCCAACCCCAACCGGAGTCGCAACAATGAGCCACAGTTTCTTCCCTCCGCAGCGCACGCTGATGGGTCCGGGGCCCTCGGATGTGCCGCCGCGGGTCCTGGCCGCCCTCGCCCAGCCCACGATCGGGCATCTCGACCCCTGCTTTATCGACCTGATGGATGCGATCAAGCTCCAGCTGCAGTATGTGTTCCAGACGGAAAATACACTGACACTTCCCATCTCGGCTCCCGGGTCCGCTGGCATGGAGGCCTGCTTCGTCAACCTGGTATCACCCGGTGATACAGTGATTGTGTGCCAGAACGGCGTCTTCGGTGGCCGCATGAAGGAAAACGTCGAGCGCTGCGGCGCCACCGCGATCATGGTGGAGGATGCCTGGGGCGAGCCGGTAAGCGCCGACAAGGTCGCGGCCGCCTTCGCGGCCCACCCGCAGGCAAGCCTGCTGGCCTTCGTGCATGCTGAGACATCAACCGGTGCGCAGAGCGATGCCGCAGCTCTGTGTGCCCTGGCCCGCGACAACGATGCATTGAGCATCGTCGATACAGTGACCGGGCTGGCGGGCATTCCCGTCCAGGTCGATGACTGGGGCGCGGATGCGGTGTACTCGGGGACGCAGAAATGCCTGTCCTGTGTACCGGGCATCTCCCCGGTCACCTTCAGCCCGCGCGCGGTGGAACGCATCCGCTCGCGCGCCCAGCGCGTGCAGAGCTGGTTCCTCGACATGCAGCTGGTCATGGCCTACTGGGGTGGCGACAGCAAGCGCGCCTATCACCACACGGCACCGGTCAACGCCATGTATGCCCTGCACGAGTCCCTGCTGCTGGTCGAGGAGGAAGGACTCGAGGCGGGCCACGCGCGGCATCGACGGAACCACGCGGCGCTGGTGGCTGGTCTGGAAGCGCTGGGTCTGCAGATGGCGGTCGCGTCCGAACACCGCCTGCCGCAGCTGAACGCGGTGTGCATTCCCGATGGCGTCGACGACGCCGGGGTGCGAGCGGCACTGCTTGAGGAGTTCGACCTGGAAATCGGTGCCGGCCTCGGCGCCCTCGCCGGCAGGACCTGGCGCATCGGCCTCATGGGCCACAGCAGCCGACCGCGGAACGTGTTTACCTGTCTTTCCGCGCTGGAGTCGGTTCTGTCGCGCCAGGGGGCCATTTCCGCCGCACCGGGTACCGCCGTGGCCGCCGCCCGCGCGGTCTATGCCGCCGACTGACGCCCTGCCCGCGGATCGCGGGCTGACCCGGCCGCCGTCGCGGCGATCGGCATGACCTTCCGGGGCGCGCTCGACAGACGCGCCCCGCACAGCGGGAGATAGGCGTGTTCGAAGCACTCGAAACCGGAAAATCACTGGCAAAGGACGAGTTCAAGCGCCTGCGCGACGAACTGCGTCCGGCACTGCTGTCGCAGCAGTTCGCCTTCCGGGACCTCGGCTATCCGGTGATCATCATTCTCGGCGGGCTGGACGGCAGCGGCAAGGGCAGCGTCAGCCATCGCATCAACGAGTGGATGGACCCGCGCCTGATCGACACCCATGCGTTCTGGCTGCACTCGGACGAGGAGGAGTCACGCCCGCGCTTCTGGCGCTTCTGGCGCGCCATGCCGCCCGGGGGCAGTACCGCCGTCTTTCTCGGCGCGTGGTACCAGGAGCCCGCCTACCAGGCCATGGCGCAGGAGATCTCCGAGGAGGACTTCGTGTCCCGCCTGCGCGACATCGAGGCCTTCGAGCGCATGCTCTGCGCCGACGGCACCCTCATCGTCAAGATCTGGCTGCATGTGACACGGGAAACCCAGCGCCGCCAGCTGGCGGAGGAGATGCCGCAGAAGGCGCGCAACCCGCGGGTACCCGCCGACGCGGAGGCCTGGTGGAAGCGCTATCCCGCGGCACTGGAGGTGTCCGAAGAAATGCTGCGCCTGACCGACTCCAGCCACTCCCCCTGGCACCGCCTGGAGGCGGACGACCCCAATTACCGCGACGTCGCCGCCGCCGATGTCATCCTCCGGGCGATGCAGGCCCATGACCGGCGGCGGGCGCAGCGTGGCGGGAAGCCCCGGGGGACGGTGTCTGACGGAACAGACAGCGCCGCGACCACCGGCCTCGACGCCGATACCAGCCTGCCCACGATCCTCGACGGCGTCGACCTCGGCCAGACACTGGGCAAGCGGGAT
>JAWLGG010000111.1:0-7871 GCA_041685155.1 Chromatocurvus sp. | reverse complement strand
GTGCGCCTGCGCCAGGGCGCCATGGAGGACAGCACGGTGTTCTCCGACGATCCCGTTGCCACGGCGGGGCGCTGGGTCGCCGCCGGCTGCCGGCGCCTTCACCTGGTGGACCTCAACGGCGCCTTTGCCGGCACGCCGGTCAATGGCGACGCGGTTAGCGCGATTGCCCGGGCCTTTCCCGAACTGCCGGTGCAGATTGGCGGTGGGATTCGCGACCTCGAGACCATCGAGCACTACATTCGCGCCGGCGTCAGCTACGTGATCATCGGCACCGCGGCGGTGAAACGCCCGGCTTTCGTGCGTGAAGCCTGTGCCGCCTTTCCCGGCAGGGTGATCGTCGGCCTGGATGCCCGGGACGGGCGCGTCGCCACCGATGGCTGGGCCGAGGTCTCCGAGCTGATGGCCACGGACCTGGCAAAGCAGTTCGAGTCTGACGGCGTCAGCGCCATTGTCTATACGGACATCGCCCGCGACGGCATGATGCAGGGGGTGAACGTTGATGCCACCCTGGCCATGGCGCGGGCGTCGTCCATTCCCGTGATCGCCTCCGGCGGCATTACCAATCTCGACGACATCCGCGCCCTCGCCGCCGTGGCCCACGAGGGCATTGCCGGCGCGATCACCGGCCGCGCCATCTACGAGGGCACGCTGGATGTGGCCGAGGCCCAGCGCCTGTGTGACGAGGCTGCCTGATGGGGCTGGCGCGGCGCATCATTCCCTGCCTGGACGTGGACAATGGCCGCGTGGTCAAGGGTGTCAATTTCGTCGGCATACGCGACGCCGGCGACCCGGTGGATATCGCCCGCCGCTATAACGAGGAAGGCGCCGACGAGATCACCTTTCTCGATATCACCGCCAGCCACGAGGACCGCGACACCACCGCGCACACCGTGGAAGCCATCGCCCGGGAGGTCTTCATTCCCCTCACCGTTGGCGGCGGCATCCGCTCGCTGGCGGACATCCGCAACATGCTCAACGCGGGAGCGGACAAGGTCAGTATCAACACCGCCGCCATTACCAACCCGCAGCTCGTGCAGGACGCGTCACAGCGCTTCGGTGCCCAGTGCATCGTGGTGGCGATTGACGCCAAGCGCGTCGCGGATGTGGACGGCCAGCCTAGATACGAGATCTTCACCCACGGTGGCCGCCGGCCAACCAGTATTGATGCGGTGGAGTGGGCGCGCCGGATGGCGGCGCTGGGTGCCGGCGAGCTGCTGCTGACCAGCATGGACCGGGACGGCACCCGCGATGGCTTCGAACTGGGTGTGACCCGTGCGATTACCGATGCGGTGGATATTCCGGTGATTGCCTCGGGCGGTGTCGGCAATCTGGAGCACCTGGCGGAGGGCATCCTGCAGGGTGGCGCGGATGCGGTGCTGGCGGCGAGTATCTTCCATTTCGGGGAATACACGGTGGCCCAGGCCAAGGATCACCTGGCCGCGCGGGGGATAGAGGTCAGGCGTTAGCCCGGGTCAGTCGCCGCCGCTTCTCGCCTGCCGCGCCAGGGTGGCAGCCGAAGGGCGGCTGCGGTTCATGCCGAGAATGTTCACGCCCTTGAGCAGGGTCAGCGCCTCGTAGAGCTGGTTGTCGCGAGACTGCAGCTCGCTGGCCTCTATCTTCCGGCGTTCGCCGCCATCGCCGTTACCGAGGTGCCCGATGAGGTCGGCCTCGCTGATGCGCCCCTCCTCACCGATGGCGGTGACGCGTGCCCGATCCACCCGGATGTCCGGCACGATGCCGGCTGCCTGTATGGAGCGCCCTCCGGGGGTGAAGTAGAGCGCGGTGGTCAGCTTGACCGCGCGCGATTCCGATATGGGCATGACCGTCTGCACCGAGCCCTTGCCGAAGCTGTCCGTGCCCATGATGATGGCGCGCCCGTGGTCCTGCAGGGCGCCGGCGACGATCTCCGAGGCGCTGGCCGAGCCGCCGTTTATAAGCACCACCAGTGGCACGCCGTTGGTGGCATCGTCGTCGCTGGCGCTGTAGGACTGCGCGGCGTTCGGCAGACGGCCCTCTGTATACACCACCTCGCCGCCGCGCATGAACAGGCTCGCCACGTCGACGCTGGCGCCGAGGACGCCGCCCGGGTTATTGCGCAGGTCGAGGACGACGCCCTTGAGTTCCTGTTCTTCCTGCAGCCCGGCGAGCGCCTCGGCCACATCCTTGCCCGTGGCCTTCTGGAACTGGGAAATGCGGACGTAGGCGTAGCCGTCTTCCAGCCAGCGCTGACGCACGCTGGCGACCTTGATGACGTCCCGGGTCAGTGTGAGCGTGATGGGCTGGGATTCCCCGGAGCGGCCAAGGGTCAGTTCGATATCGCTGCCCTTGGGACCGCGCATCTTGCCCACGGCATCGTTCAGGCTCATGCCCTTGATGGGGTTGTTGTCCAGCTTGAGAATGATGTCGCCCGGCATGACACCGGCTTCCGCCGCCGGCGAGCCGTCGATCGGTGCAATCACCCTGAGCATGCCGTTTTCCATGCCGACCTCGAGCCCGAGGCCCGAGAACTCCCCGCTGGTGGAGGTCTGCAGGTCGTCGAAGGCGTCGCTGGTGAGGTAGACGGAGTGGGGGTCGAGGCCACCGAGCATGCCTTCGATGGCGTACTGTAGCAGGGTGGCGTCGTCGATTTCCTCGACATAACCCTGGCGTATCTGGTTGAACACATCGGCAAAGGTGCGCAGGTCATCCAGTGCGTACGCGCTCTCGGCTTCCTTGGCGGCGCTTGCGCCCTGGCCGACGAGGAGCCCTCCCGCACACAGCAGTGAAAGGGCCTGCAGGCGCAGGCGAGAGAGCCGGGAAATTTGCATGGGAACCGCCATAGATTCGTCGAGTGACCTGAGTTGGGACAGCAAGTGTAGCGCAATCGTTCCGGCCAGCGGTATCAGCGCCGGCACCAGGCCGCCGGGTCCACGGGCTTGCCACGGTGACGGATCTCGAAATACAGCCCCGGGGTCTCGCGACCGCCGCTGTCGCCAACGGTGCTGATCTGGGCTCCCGCATTGACCCATTCGCCGACTTCGCGCAGCAGCGTTTCGTTGTGGGCGTAAAGACTCATGTAGTCATCACCGTGGTCTATGACCAGCAGCAGGCCGGAGCCGCGCAGCCAGTCGGCATAGACCACCCGGCCGTGGTGTATGGCCTGGACGGCGCTGCCCGCCTCCGCCTCTATATTGACGCCATGCCAGATCATTTTCCCCTGGTTGCGGGGCCGTCCGAAGCTGTTGCTGCGCCGACCACCCAGCGGCCAGGGCATGGCACCGCGCAGCTCGGCAAAGGCCTGCACGTTCTCGGGAATCTGCAGGTCCTTTACCGTCGCCTCGATTTCCTCGAGCAGTGCCTCCAGCTGGGCCCGATCCTGTTCCAGCTGGGCGAGACTGGCGCCGCGCGCCTGCATGTCTTCGGCGATCTTCGCCAGCGTCTGCTGGCGTTCCTCCCTCGCGCTGGCGAGAGCCCTCCGGCGCCCCTGCAGCTCCTCGCGGCTGGTGCTGAGTCGCTTGCGACTGTCCAGCACCTCGATCACCACCTCGGCGAGGGCGTCCATGGTTTCCCGGAACTCCTCCATGCGCGCCTGCCGCGCGCGCGAGGCGTAGGCGTAGTAGGTTGAGATACGGGCAACGGTCTGCGGGCTCTCCTGGTTCAGCAGCAGCCTGATCCCGCCCTCGTTGCCAAGCTGCCAGGCCTGGCGCAGGTCACGGGCGATCTGCCGGCGCTGGGCATCGCGCCGGGCGAGCAGCGCTTCGCGCTCTTCGCCAAGGGCATCGAGGCGTTCGCTGGTCGCGTCGATGTCGGCTTCGATACTGTCGATTCGCGTCTGCAGTGTGGCCAGTTCAGTTTCCGTCTGGCGCAGGGACTGCTGCAGTTCGCCGCGCCGCGCCTCGTCCTCGCGCTGCTTGCGGGTGATCGCCTCGATCTCCCTTGTGAGCTGCTGCAGCCGTTCGCGCGTCGCCTGCTCGTCAGCGGTGTTCGCCTGGAGGGGCAGGCACAGCAGCAGGGCCAGCGCCAGCAGGGCGATCGCGCGCAGCACGGGCAGTGTGCCTCAGGGCCGGCGACTGGCCAGGCTGTGTCCGGTCATCTCCGCCGGCACGGGGAGCTGCATCAGGTCGAGCAGGGTCGGTGCGATGTCCGCAAGCCGACCGCCCTCGGGTGCCAGCTGCAGTTCGCGCCGGCCGATATACACCAGCGGCACGGCTTCGGTGGTGTGCTGGGTATGCAGCTGGCCCGACGCGTAGTCCTGCATCTGTTCGCAGTTGCCGTGGTCCGCGGTGACCAGGGCCTGGCCGTCCACCGCGAGGACCGCTTCCTCGACCCGGCCGAGGCACTGATCCAGCGCCTCCACCGCGGCGACCGTCGCCTCGTAGTTGCCCGTGTGGCCCACCATGTCGCCATTGGCGTAGTTGCACACAATCAGGTCGTAGGCGCGGGAGTGGATTGCTTCCACCAGCCGGTCGGTGACCTCGGGTGCGCTCATCTCGGGTTGCAGGTCGTAGGTGGCGACCTTCGGCGACGGCACGAGGATGCGCGTCTCACCCTCGAACGTGTCTTCCCGGCCGCCGCTGAAGAAAAAGGTGACGTGGGCGTATTTCTCGGTTTCGGCGATTCGCAGCTGGGTCCGGCCCAGGTTCGCCAGGTAGTCGCCCAGCGTGTTGCTGAGTGACTCCGGGGGCCAGGCAACCGGCGCGTCGATGTCGGCGGCGTATTCCGTGGTCTGCACGAAGGCGGCGAGTTCGGGGCGCACGCGGCGGGTGAAGCCGGCGAAGTCGCGATCGAGCAGGGCGTGGCTGAGCTGGCGCGCCCGGTCGGCGCGGAAGTTCATGAACAGCACGCAGTCGCCGTCCTCGATGCGTGCCGCGCTGCCGCCGGCATCGGTGATGACCGTGGGCGCGACGAACTCGTCGTTCTCGCCGCGGGCATAGGCGGCCTCGAGGCCATCGCTGGCGCTGGCGGAGCGATAGTCCGCATCTGCTTCGGTCAGCAGGCGGTAGGCCCTCTCCAGACGCTCCCAGCGCTGGTCGCGGTCCATGGCATAGTAGCGACCACAGAGGCTGGCGACCCGGCCGCAGCCGATTTCCCGGCACACCGCGTCGGCCCGCTGCAGTGATTCGAGTGCGCTGCGCGGCGGGGTGTCGCGACCGTCGAGAAAGGCGTGCAGGTAGACCTGCTTTGCGCCACGGGCCGCGGCGAGGCGCAGGGCGGCGAAGAGGTGGTCCTCGTGGCTGTGCACGCCGCCGCGGGACAGCAGGCCCATGACGTGTACCGCGCCGCCGCGTGCAGTGGCGGCGTCTATAGCCTCCGTGTACACAGGGTTTTTATTGAAGCTGCCGTCGGCAATGGCCTTGTCGATGCGCGTGATGTTCTGGTAGACAACCCGCCCGGAGCCAAGGCTCATGTGTCCTACCTCGGAATTGCCCATCTGACCCTCCGGCAGGCCCACATCCAGCCCGGAGCCGGATATCAGCGTGTGCGGCGCATCGCGCCAGAGCCGGTCCCAGTGGGGGCTGTCGGCACCGGCGATGGCGTTGTCCCGGGTATCTTCGCGGTGACCCCAGCCGTCGAGGATGATAAGTACGACGGGGTGTTTCGCGCTGTCGGTCATGCTTGTGCCTGCCTGTCTGTCGTTTCTGGTAGGGATGGTGTCTGGAACGCCTGCGAGGGCGGTAGTCTACCCTCTCCCCCGCCACCGCGCACAATGCGCCTTCGCGTCGCCCCCGCCGCGTCACCGCGCTGGAGCCGGCACCCGGGAAGCAGTATACTGCCCGGCTTTCAAAGGCCCGCAAGCGTGCGGGTGCAATGCATCGGTTGAGCGTTCCCACATGGCCCTGTTTATCGAATTCCTGCTCCAGCAATGGATCCTGGTGGCGGCATTGCTGGCTGCCCTCGGCATGCTGGTGTTTCACGAGTCCCGCAAGGCCGGGCCCGCGATGACGCCGCAGCAGGCGATCAAGCTGGTCAACAGCGAGGACGGCGTGTTTCTCGACGTGCGCGATGGCGCTGACTACAAGCAGGGGCATATCGCAGATTCGCTGCACATCCCCTTTGCCAAGCTGAAGGCGCGGGAGGATGAGCTCAAGGCCTACCGCGACCGCCCGATCGTGATCATCTGCAAGATGGGCCAGCAGTCCGGCGCCGCGGCCAAGCAGCTGCGGTCCGCGGGGTTTGAGAAAGTCTACAAGATGGCCGGTGGCATGCTGGAGTGGCGCAATCTGCAGCTGCCGGTCGTGCGCTAGCTCAAGACAAGGGATCACCCACTCTCTACCAAGACAACCTTTAATGGAGGAACGGCGCGATGGCCGATGAACAGGCAGCAGCAGCCCAGGAAAACCCGCAACAGCAGCAGTTTGCGATGCAGCGCATCTACAACAAGGATGTGTCCTTCGAGTCGCCCGCGACGCCGGACGTGTTTCGCAAGCAATGGCAGCCCAAGATCAATGTCGATCTCAACACCAAGAGCAACGCCATCGATGAGGAAGGCAACTACGAGGTTGTCCTGACCATCACCCTGACGGCGAAGATCGACGAGGAGACGGCGTTCCTGGTGGAAGTCCAGCAGGCCGGGATCTTCTACATCACCGGCTTTGAAGGCGAGAACCTGCGCCGGCTCCTGGGCACTGCGGCGCCCAACGTGCTGTTCCCCTACGCGCGGGAGAACATCGATTCGCTGGTGGTCAAGGGCGGTTTCCCGGCCATCATGCTGTCGCCGGTGAACTTCGATGCCCTTTACCAGCAGGCAGTGGCGCAGGCCGAGAGCCGCGCGCAGCAGCCCGCCGAGGGTAACGGCGAGCCCGCCACGCACTGAGGCCCCTCTCAGGGGGTCAGCCCGGGAAAGTCCAGCTGGCGCAGTGCTTCATAGGTGACCAGGGCAACGGCATTGCTCAGGTTGAGGCTGCGGCTGTCGGGCCGCATGGGAACCCGCAGGCAGTGCCGGCTACCGAGGCGATCCAGCAGTGAGCCGGGCAGGCCGCGGGTTTCCGGGCCGAACAGCAGGGCGTCTCCCGCCCGGAAGCTGACGTCGGTGTAGCGACGGCTGCCGCGGGTGGTAAAGGCGAACAGCCTCCCCGGCGCGGCGCTTTCGGTAAACGCCTCGAGATTTGCGTGCGTCTGTACAGCGGCGAATTCCCGGTAGTCCAGACCGGCCCTGCGCAGCCGTTTGTCGTCCAGCGCAAAGCCCAGGGGCTCAATCAGGTGCAGGCTGCAGCCGGTATTGGCGCACAGTCTGATGATATTGCCGGTGTTCGGCGGTATTTCCGGCTGGTAGAGGGCGATGTGCAGCATGCCCGCATTGTGCCCGCGGCCGCGGGGGGCTGGCTACATATCCAGTTCCTTCATTTTCCGGGTCAGCGTGTTGCGTCCCCAGCCGAGCAGCTCAGCGGCATCGCGCTTGCGTCCCTGGGTATGCTCCAGGGCGACATCGATCATCGCGCGTTCAAAGGCCGGGACCGCCCCACGCAGGATATGCTGCTTGCCCTGAACCAGCTCGTTGCGCGCCCATTCCGTGAGCAGGTCGCGCCAGTCACTGTGTTCTCCGGCGGCAGCGACGGGCCCGCGCTTGCCCAGCTCCGGGGGCAGGTCGCTGAGGTGGATTTCCCGGCCCGAGGCCATGACGGTGATCCAGCGACAGGTGTTCTCCAATTGGCGCACGTTGCCGGGCCACTCCAGTGATGTCAGGAAGCGCTCGGTCTCCGGCAGCAGCACCTTGGTCTCGCCGCCGAGCTCCCCCGCCGCCTTGTGGAAGAAGAACTCCATCAGCCGCGGGATATCCTCGCGCCGCTCGGACAGCCGCGGTATGTGGATGCGTATGACGTTGAGGCGGTGGAACAGGTCCTCGCGGAAGTCGCCCCGGGCGACCCGGTCCTCGAGGTCCTGGTGGGTCGCGG
>JAWLGG010000110.1:0-7975 GCA_041685155.1 Chromatocurvus sp. | reverse complement strand
GCCAGCCATTGATGCTCGGTGTGGCCCCGGGCACGCGTCCGCAGACCGAGGGTGATAAGGTCATTCTTCCTGTGCAGGCGCATGGCCTTGCGACCATGTCCATTGGCTACCTGACCACGGACCGCACGCCCATGGTCTGGCGCGGCCCGATGGCGGGCGGGGCCCTGGCGCAGATGCTCGAGCAGACGCGCTGGGGCGAGCTGGATTATCTGTTGATCGATATGCCGCCCGGCACGGGGGACGTGCAGCTCACGCTGTCACAGCGTGCAAAGGTGAGCGGCGCGGTGATCGTCACCACGCCCCAGGATATTGCCCTGCTCGACGCGCGCAAGGGCATTGAGATGTTCCGCAAGGTCGACGTCCCGATTCTGGGCATCGTCGAGAACATGGCGCTGCATGAATGCAGCCAGTGCGGGCATGTCGAGCATGTGTTCGGCAGCGGGGGCGGTGCCGACGTGGCGGCGGAATACGGCGCGGAACTGCTTGCCAGCCTGCCGCTGACCATGGCCATACGCGAGCAGACCGATGCCGGACGACCGACGGTCCTGTCGGCGCCGGACTCGGCGGCGGGGCTGGCCTTCCTGGAGGCCGCCAGGCGGCTGCGCGAGCGGGTCGCCGCCAGCGACGCAGCGCGCAGCGGCGCTCCCGATATCCGTGTGACAGACGACTGACCCTCAGCCAGCATCCAGGAAGGAGTAGCGGTGAGCATCAAGGCAGACAAGTGGATTCGGCGTATGGCGCAGGAGCAGGGCATGATCGAGCCCTTCGAGCCCGGCCAGGTGCGCGAGCGGGACGGACACAAGCTGATCTCCTACGGTACGTCCAGCTACGGTTACGACGTGCGCTGCTCCCAGGAATTCAAGGTCTTTACCAATATCAATTCGGCCACTGTGGATCCGAAGGCGTTTGACGAGAGCAGTTTCGTCAATATCACCGGCGATGTCTGCGTGATACCCCCCAATTCCTTTGCGCTGGCCAGCACCGTCGAGTATTTCCGCATCCCGCGCAACGTCCTCACTATCTGCCTCGGCAAGTCGACCTACGCCCGTTGCGGTATCATTGTCAATGTCACTCCGCTGGAACCGGAATGGGAGGGGCACGTGACGCTGGAGTTTTCCAACACGACCACGCTGCCGGCAAAGATCTATGCCAACGAGGGTGTGGCGCAGATGCTGTTCTTCGAGTCGGACGAGGTCTGCGAGACCAGCTACAGGGACCGTGGCGGCAAGTACCAGGGCCAGCGCGGGGTGACACTGCCCCGCGCCTGAGGTGTCAGCGACTCGCGATGTAGTCGCTCACCGGGGTGCCGTCTATCCTGGCGCTTATCAGATTTCCCTCGACGGTCTTGCCGTCCTCGATATGCAGCGTCTTCACCACCAGGTAGTCCCAGTCCGGTGCCACCCACAGCTGTGACAGGCGCTCGTCGCTGTCGCGCTGGCGCTCATACTGCAGCGTGTCGATTTCGCCCATCGGCGTCTGCAGGCGCTCCGACCCGATCAGCGCGATGGTGTAATCCTTGACCTTGCGGCCGTCGGCGACCGTGAAGGTCATCTCCTCCAGTGTATCCCGGTGCGCCAGCAGGTTCAGCCGCATCTGTTCCTGCTGGCTCATGCGGTCGAGGGTGTGCCCGACATCGGGCAGCGCGTACCACTCGTCCTTGTACAGACTGCGAATAACCGGGGACTCCGGTTTGAAGTGGATCTCCCGACGGCGGTTGATCAGTCCCGTGCCCTGATAGATGTAGGACTGCGGCTCTACCTGGCCATCGGCCACGCGGAAGGTGCTGACTTCACTCAGGCCAACAACAAGCAGGCTGCCCTCGCTGGTGAGCCGGCACTGACCGTTCTGATCAATCGACAGTTCGCGCCGCAGCTTGATGCTCAGGCCGCGTGCCGATGTGTTGTAAACAGTGCTGTAGGGTTTGAGCAGCGACATCGGGGCATGCCCCGAAGCTGCTTCTCCTTCTGCGACCGCCGCCGGTGGCAGCACCAGCCATGCCAGCAGCAGGGCTGCCCCGCGACGCCAGTGACGCCTGCCGCCGGCCGGCCTCATGGTCTTATGCCATGCCGTCGGCATAGCGAATCCCGCTCGCTGGGATACGTCTGTCATCCAGCCTCACCTCTCCTGCGGTCAGCCGCAACCGGCCCGATGCCCACCACGCGATGGCCAGGGGATAGATGCTGTGCTCGACCTCGCGTACCCGCCGGGCCAGTGTCTCGACGGTATCGTGTTCGGTGATGGCCACCACCGCCTGCAGTGCAGCCGGCCCGCCATCCAGCTCCTCGGTGACGAAGTGAACGGTGGCCCCATGTTCAGCGTCGCCGGCGGCCAGCGCACGCGCGTGCGTGTGCAGTCCGGGATACTTTGGCAACAGTGAGGGGTGAATGTTCAATAGTCGCCCGCGGAACGCAGCAATGAACGCAGGCGTCAGAATGCGCATGAAACCGGCGAGTATGACCAGGTCCGGCTCGTGCGGCGCCAGCGCCGCGAGCATGGCACGATCAAAGGCGTCCCGCGTCGCGTAGTCGCGATGATCGACCACCAGTGACGCTATTGCCGCCTGTCGGGCGCGGTCGAGAACGCCGGCTTCCGGCCGGTTGCTGGCGATGACCACGACGCGGGCGGAAATCCTGCCCGCCCGGCAGGCCTCGACGATGGCCTGCATGTTCGAGCCGTCGCCGGAGGCGAGGATCGCAAGCCCGGGCAGCCTGTCCCTGGCGCCGGTCACCCCTTCAGGTTGACGCGCCGCTCGCCGCGGCTGATGGTCCCGAGCCTCCAGGCCCGCAGATTGCACTGCTGCAGATGCCTGATCGCCGCGTCGCAGCGCTCCGGCGCCATGCACACCACCATGCCCACACCGCAGTTGAATGTCCGGTACATCTCGTCCCAGGCAATACCTCCCGTTTCCTGCAGCCATCCGAAGACCGGCGGCCACTGCCAGGATGAGGTGTCGATATCGGCGGCGCAGTCGCCGGGCAGCACCCGAGGTATGTTTTCCAGCAGGCCGCCACCGGTGATATGCGACAGGGCGTGCACACCACCCTGGCGGATCAGCTCAAGCACAGGCTTGACGTAGATTTCGGTGGGTGTCATCAGGGCATCGGCCAGCGTGGTGTCACCCAGGCGCTGCTGCAGGTCCGCACCGCTCACCTCGATGACCTTGCGAATGAGGGAATAGCCGTTGGAGTGGGGCCCGCTGCTGCCGATGGCGAGCAGGGCATCCCCTGCCTGCACGGCGGCACCGTCAATAATCTCGCTCTTTTCCACCACGCCGACGCAGAAGCCGGCGAGGTCATAGTCGCCGCCGTGGTACATGCCGGGCATCTCTGCCGTTTCACCGCCGACCAGGGCGCAGCCGGCGAGCTCGCAGCCGCGCCCGATACCTTCGATGACGCGCGCGGCGACATCCACATCGAGGTCGCCAGTCGCATAATAATCGAGAAAGAACAGGGGCTCGGCGCCGGCGACCACCAGGTCGTTGACACACATGGCGACCAGGTCAATGCCGATGGTGTCGTGCTGCTGAAGCTGCATGGCGAGCCTGAGCTTGGTGCCGACGCCGTCGGTGCCCGACACCAGCACGGGCTGGCGGTATCCGTCAGGAATCTCGCACAGTGCACCGAAGCCGCCGAGGCTGCCCATAACCTCGGGCCGCCGCGTACGCCGCGCGGTGTCCCTGACGCGCTCCACAAGTGCATTGCCGGCGTCGATATCGACCCCGGCGTCCCGGTAGCTCAGCCCGGTCTGGTCGCGGTCACCGCTCATGGCTCTCCCTGTCTGGCGCTGGATTCAGGCGCGTAGTGTACTGGCAAGTCGCCGCCAGTAAAGGCGCGGCGGTACTATTTATGCTCTCTGCCCGCCGCTGTCGCTGGTACACTAGTGGTATGATTCTATCGATTTTCAGGTACCTTGCACGCGTCGCGGTGCCCGGTCTGCTCTGCGCCTGTCTGGCTCAGGCAGCGGTCGCGCGGGTGGTCGAGGATCTCTACAGCGCCAGGGTCAGCGTACCCGACAGGAGTCAGGCAGCGCTCCATAAGGCAGCTCGTCAGGGACTGGAGCAGGTCCTTGTAAAGATCACGGGCAGTCGCGATGTGGTCTCACTGCCGGTGCTGAAGCGCGCCGTTGACGACGCGCAGGACCTGCTGCAGCAGTTCTCCTATGTGTCCGGCGAGGATGGGAGCGATCCCGTGGTCGAGCTGAGCTTCAGCAGTGAAACGGTGCGCGGACTGGTGATCGAGGCGGGGGCGCCGCTGTGGACAGCGAACCGGCCGCAGGTGCTGGTCTGGCTGGTGATTGACGGGCCCGGCGGCCGTCAACTGGTTGGCGCCGAGGACTACCCTGCACTGGTAGCGCAGCTGCGCGAGGCTTTCGAGCGCCGTGGCCTGCCGCTTGCCCTGCCGATCCTGGATCTCGAGGATGTGATCACCCTGTCTCCCGGCGACGCCTGGCGACAGGATCTGGCGGACATCATGCAGGCGTCGGCGCGCTATCCTGCGGAGCAGGTGCTGGCGGGTCGCGTCGCAGCGCTTTCCGGTGGTCGCTGGCTGGGTGACTGGCTTCTGTACGACGGTCGCAGTCGCTCGGACCGCCCCGTCATTGCAGACTCCGCCGACGCTTTCCTTGCCGCTGGTGTCGACCTCGTTGCCGACGTCGTGGCGGGCCGCTTCGCACTGACTTCCGACCTGGCGGGTGGCGCGTCCGGGGCGCGCCTGGAAGTGAGCGGAGTGAGCAGCTACGCGGACTATGCCGCCATTGTCGACTGGCTCGAGAGTCTTGAGCTGGTCGAGCACGCCAACGTGGAGTGGCTGCGGGGCGACCGGCTGACCCTCAATCTGGTGGCGCGGACCGACCTGCAGAGCCTGCGGCCGCTGATCGAGCTCAACGACAGGCTTCTTCCCGATACGCGGGGCGGAGATAGCAGCAACCTGGTGTACATATGGCAGAAGTAGACGAACCTGTTGTCGAGATCCCCATCAGGCGCTGGCCGCTGGCGCTCGGCGTGCTCGTCGTGGGCGGCATCTTCTTCTATGTACTCCAGCCCATACTGCTGCCCTTTGTCCTTGGGGCCTTCATCGGCTACCTCGGCGACCCCCTCGTCGATCGCGTGGAGGCCCGGGGCGGCAGTCGCACACTTGGTGTCGCCCTGGTGTTTCTCGCCTTCACCCTGCTGCTCCTGATCGCAACGCTGTTCGCCCTGCCCATGCTGCTGCAGCAGCTGGATATCCTGGTGCAGAAGATTCCCATCCTCTATGCCTGGCTGCGTGACACGGCCGTCCCCTGGCTGCAATCCCGGGTAAGCATTCCCTCCTCGCGCCTGCCGGAGATCGACTGGTCCGGTCAACTGCTTGAGCACTGGCAGTCACTGGGCAAGGTGTCGGCGAGGGCCGTCGGGCAGATTACGGGCTCGGGCCTCGGCTTGCTGCTCTGGCTGACCAACATCGTGCTGGTGCCGGTGGTGGCGTTCTACTTCATGCGCGACTGGGACAGTATGGTGCGCAAGCTGCTGGGCCTGCTTCCCCAGGCCTGGCAGGATGGCACGCGCGCCATGGCCGGTGAGGCTGACGATGTCCTTGGCGCTTTCCTGCGCGGGCAGTTTGTCGTGATGTGCGCCCTGGGTGTCCTGTACAGCAGCGGGCTGTGGCTTGTCGGTGTGCAGGCGGCGCTGCTGCTGGGTCTGCTGGCCGGTCTTGCGAGTATCGTCCCCTACCTCGGCTTCGTGGTCGGCATCACGGCGTCGATGATCGTCGCCTACGTGCAGTTTCAGGAATTCTCGGTTCTGCTCTGGGTGCTGCTGGTGTTCGGTATCGGTCAGATGGTCGAAAGCTTTTTCCTGACACCGGTGCTGGTGGGCGATCGAATCGGCCTGCATCCGGTGGCCGTGATTTTTGCCCTGATGGCCGGTGGTCAGCTGGCCGGTTTTCTCGGTGTCCTCATCGGCCTGCCCGTCGCCGCTGTCATCATGGTATTCGTGCGGCACGCCATCGCGCGCTACCGCAACAGCGATCTCTACGGCGCCTGATACATGGCCGCCTGGGGGGGGCAGCTGCCCCTGAATATCCGTCCGCGGGATGATGCCACGCTCGACAATTATGTGGTCCATCCGGGGGTGGCGGCCGTGTACGCGGCGGTCGGCGATACCGGCGAGCGCCTGCTTTACCTGCATGGTCCCGGGGATGCGGGCAAGTCGCACCTGCTTCAGGCCGCCTGCCATGCCTGCGAAGGTGTCGCGCTGTATCTGCCGCTGGCGACAATCGCAGACATGGCGCCGGCCGAGTTGCTCGAGGGCATCGAGCAGGCGGCGCTGCTGTGCCTCGACGACCTCGATGCCGTGGCGGGCGATCCAGCGTGGGAGCGGGGGCTGTTCAACCTCTACAATGCGGTCCAGACGGCGGGTGCGCGCCTGCTGGTGACCGCGACCGCGCCGCCCGCGACGCTGGGCCTGGCAATGCCGGATCTGCGCTCGCGGTTCACTGCCATGCTGGTGTGCAGGGTCGCGCCGCCGGATGATGCGCAACGGCAGGACATACTGGTCGCGAGGGCCATGCGACGCGGACTGTCAATGCCGCCGGACGTGGCGCGCTACATCAGTCATCGCGCGGGGCGTTCGCTGGGCGACCTGATGACGGTGCTTGAGGAGCTGGACCGCGCCTCACTCACGCATCAGCGTGCGCTGTCCATTCCCTTTGTTCGCGAGGTCACGGGCTGGCGCGGCGGTCCGGCCACATAGCCCTCCGCCTGTCCATGAGCGGCCGCTGTCTCGCCCTCCTGCAGGCGCATGTAGCGCCGCAGGTAGTGAACGGCGACATACAGCGGTCCGGTATCGAGCAGCGCGACACAGGCCTTGAAAATATAGTTGCTGCCGATCAGGACCAGCAGCGCCTTCAGTGCGATGTCGCCCCGCAGGAAGGCGGCGCCGAAGGTGACGGTCACGACCATGACCGAGTCCACCATCTGGCTCATCAGCGTACTGAAGTTGTTGCGTATCCACAGGTGCCGGCCGCGGGTGATGCGTTTCCAGAAGTGGAACAGGTGCACGTCGCAGTACTGTGCTGCAACGTAGGCCAGCATGGACGCGAACACCGCGCCCGACGTCGTGGCGTAGATAAGCTGGTAGAGCCCGACACTCGACTCGACGATTTCGCCGTTGGGTAGCGCCACGGGTGCCGCCAGCTGCAGAATCTGCCAGGGCGGCATGGCGTCCGTGGAGACGGACGGCAGGCTGTTGCCAAGGAACAGGACGCCCAGAATGAAGAAATTCAATCCCAGGCCGACGCTGACCAGGAAGTTGGCGCGGGCCTTGCCGTACAGCTCACACACCAGGTCGGTACAGAGGAAGGTCAGCGGATAGGGCAGAACGCCAACGGCAAGCGCCATCGGTCCCAGCTGGACAAAGCGCGTGATCCCTATAACGTTCAGCAGGGTCATGGCGCACAGGAAAGTGCCGGCGAGGACCAGGAAAACCCGCTCCCGGCGCTCCTGCAATGCGGCCGCGTTCACCGTCAGGCTTCCCGCTGGCCGAGGTTGGCGTGGATGACAGTGCCGTTGACGACCGGGTGGCCGTGGGCCCAGACGATGAGTTCGGCAATCTCCTTTGCCTCCACCAGCCGGCCATAGCTGTTGCTGCCGCCGATTGCCCGCATTACCTCCTCGTCGTTGCCCAGGTGGGTGCGCAGCATCTCGGTATCGGTGAACCCGGGGCAGATCAGCGCCGTGTGCACGCCTCTGCCCATGAGGTCCTGGCAGGTCGCCCGCATCATGCCGAGCTGGGCGTGCTTGGACACCACATAGCTGAAGGCCCCCGCTACCGCCTTCTCCGACAGCGTGGAGCCGATGTAGATGACGCTGGAAGTGGCGGGAAGCGCGGGCAGCAGCCGCCGGTTCAGGGTGTTGATACCGATCACGTTGACCTCGAGCACCGCGGCCAGCGCTTCGTCGCTGCAGTCAAGCGCGGTGTCCTTCAGCATCTGGCTGGCGT